>JAIDPH010000217.1 GCA_029062885.1 Lachnospiraceae bacterium | reverse complement strand
TTCTTGCTTTTTCGAGTTTTTTGACATTTCTCTTTCCCCTCCTTTCTATCCGTTTTACCAGTCTCTCTTCTTTCTTTCTCTCTCTCTTCGCCCTCTTGACCTGTCTGTCATAGATATCTTTCTTAGAACCAAGCAACAGGAAGAACAGCAATACGATTAAAGTAACGATAATCGAATACATCCATGCCATTGCAGAGGCATATCCGTAACCTTTTTCCTTCGTTCCGGAGAACATTGCCGACTGAATCATGTTTATCAGTTCGTTCTGTTCGTTGCCGGATAAGAAAATTACCGTATAAACTGCATTTAAAAGAATCATTGCCTTGATTGTCGGAAGCGTGATCTTCCAGAAACATTCCCAGTTGGAGCCGCCGTCAATCTTTGCCGCCTCATACAGCGCCGGATCCATTTTCTGCAGCGCCGAGAGGAAAATCAGAATCTGCACTCCCGAATACCAGAGAATCATAATCATATTAGAAAACATTTCTCCTATGTTTTCCGCCAAAGAATGGCTTAAGAACGTATCTAACGCCGTTACAATGGACTGTACGTTCATGGACGGAATGGTAGCCGCGCCTTCACTGACGAGCAGGTTCATAACCGGTCCGCTGACGATAATGACCGGCAGGAAGAAGATTAACCGGAAAAATCCTTTCAACTTAATCTTACCGTTCAGCATGATTGCAATCATCAGCGCAAATACAACAATAACCGGGACTTCCACAATCGTCTGCCAGATATAGGTCACAAGCTGCTGCGGGAACTCCGGATTTTCCATCCAAATCTGGGTAAAGTTCTGAGTGCCCACGAAATTGAAATCCGTACCCAATGGCGTAATCCTGATATTATACCACATATAATAGAAGGACTGTCCAAGCGGAATCAGCATAAACAGCAGAACTCCGACTAACCAGGGGGCTACGAAGAAATATCCTGCTCTGGCTTCTCTTTTTTCAAGTTTTCCAAGCTTTATTTTGGGTTTTTTCTGCTTTTTTTCTTTACTCATTTAATCCACCTCATAGGACATTGCATCAATGGTATGTCCGTCTACAGTTTCCGCATAGCTGTTATAATTGACATAAACCGTTACGCCATTGCTATATGTAACTACATTCACGCCATTATCCATAATCTCATGACCGACAATGACTGCTCCTGAAACCTTGTCATTCAACTCTTTCAGCGCCTGTGTATACTCTGCAATTGTACTCTTATATACATCATACTCAGAGCTGTAAATATCACAGGAATTGGTATAAATCAGTTCGGAGGCGCTTTCCTTAGTGATATAGAAAGAAGGATAAGTGCCCGTCTCAATCATCTTCAGGAAAAATTCCTGTTTATTTGCTTCAAAGTTCACATACTCGGAATATACCGGCATCACACCCTTCAATACGATGGAAAGGAACGGTACGCTCTCGTCTTCATATATATAGCTTGACGTATACAGCGGCATATCCAGAAATGCTTCCGTATTTTTCCACAGATATGCGAAAGGCTGTTCCAGTACCAGGTTGGTTTTGTCACTCACTGCCGCTATTGTATCTGCATATCTTTCGCCGCACTCATGCCTGGTGTAAACTTCCCCGCTGTAATTCCATGAGAACAGGGTATTACTGAGACCTGCTACACAGAGATTATCCACACCCTTCTTCGTATAGCTTGCAACAAACTTATCTATCAGCGTCTTGCTGCGTTCCGGCGTCAGATACAGCATTGTTTCATAAACATCCTGATAAGTATCTTCCTCATATCTTCTCTTGTTAATCTGCTTCACAACATTGAAGGTAGCATTCTGTTCATCCGGGTTGATTCTCAATGCATCGCTGTATAAATAAAATTCAATCCCGTCATTTTCTGCATCCTTCATCAAATCCGTTAAATCCCCGGTTCCGCCGATTTCGGAATCCGCTTTGTATTTGGTGATAGGGATGTTATAAAGCCCTCCGTCCTGCCAGCCTTTGTATACCGTGAAAAGATCAGTGACGCCTGCATTAGATAAATCCGAATAAATATCCCTGATATCTTCCACTGTTGTCATAACGACTGCCGTTGTGCCGATTACCCAGCTCTCTCTTTCCGTTCCCAGAAAATCAATCCGGGTACGGTAATCATCCGGCTGCTGCGACAGGGTTCCGTTGTCCAGAAGGTAATTCCGGTATGCATTCGCCATGCCTGCATAATTGGCTTCATTTCCGCCCAGGAACAGATACCGTATCTGTAAATCGGAATGGCTTCTTTCCGCTTCCGCCAGATGCAGGGAACCGACTGTGGAATTATTACTGGTCGGCTGTGTATAGAGCCTTCTCTCGATAAACTTCGCATAAGCACGGTTATAATCTACGCTGACGCCATTCGGATGTGCCTCAATCGTCGCACGCATTGCACCTTCTTCTACTACGGCAAGATAAGCAATCTCATCATCCGTATGCGCAATTCCGTATACCGGTGCGATAATCTGTTCCGCATCCGTAATCATCTCGAAGCGGTTCCAGAGGAAAGAACTTGCCGAAGATTCCGTAAAACCAATGTCCCAGACATAAATCATAGACGAATAAACGCTGTTGAATCTTCCTTCTTTATCAA
>JAIDPH010000216.1 GCA_029062885.1 Lachnospiraceae bacterium | reverse complement strand
TCTACACCTATTAAGTCGTCGGCAGCGTCATATGTGTATAAGAGACATGACTTCACTGCCGCATATAGCATCAAATATATAAGAGAATTCCGGAAATTTTCTGTCTTCCGATTCATCAATTATTCTGTCAGCTTTAAGCTGCAGATTAAGCTGATATCTTTGCTCCCTTTCTGAGCACGGCTTGGCAAGATAATAGAAACTTGGCTTATCCTGTGCAAACTCACGCGCAAGAGCGGTTTTTCCAATATGCTTTTGTCCATACACGACCAGAATCTGGCTGCCGTCTTTATCAAAGTGCTGATTCAGATATTGTAATTCCGGCATTCTGCCTGACAACATATATATTACCATACTCCTTTCTCGCGGCTGAAAAAAATTTTTTCACCAAGTGAAAAATTATTTTTTTCACCTTATCCATGCACTTTTTCTATTAATTCCTCAATCCCTTCCGGCGGCATAGGCTTACCCAGATAATAGCCCTGTATATTGTCGCAGTCAATAGCGTTAAGAAAATCGAACTGTTCCTGAGTTTCCACGCCTTCAGCAATTGTTTCAAGACCTAATCTTTTAACCATGTAAATAATGGATTCTGTAATAATCCTGGTATTTTCATCTGTAATGACGGTGTCAATAAATGTTTTATCAATCTTTAACGTATCGATTGGCAGACCCTTCAGATAAGAAAGTGAAGAGTATCCCGTGCCAAAGTCATCCAGAGATATTTTAATTCCCTTATTTCTTAACACAGCCAGTTTTTCAATGATTTCCTTGAAATCATCAATAAGTATAGATTCTGTTATCTCCAATTCTATCTCGCATGGAGAAACACCATATTTATCCAAGATATTAATAAGATTATCAATAAAATCCGGCTGTTTGTATTGAATGGCGGAAACATTTAATGAAAGCAGCATTGGATAATGGTATTTCTGTTTCCATCCCGCATAAATCCGTATGCTCTCTTCCATTATCCATGTGCCTATAGGAACTATGGTTCCGTTTTTCTCTGCAATCGGTATGAAAACATCCGGCCGGATCATCTTACCACTTTCATCCTTCCAGCGTATAAGAGCTTCTACACCACGCAGCATTTTATCCGTAGTGTGAAACTGCGGTTGAAAATACATTACAAAATTCTGTGAAAAATCCACTTCTTTTAATTTGTTATCTATTTTAGAGTTCTTTAAGAATTCTTCCAGTATAGAACCGTCAAAGTACTGTACACGCCCTTTACCGTTAGTTTTTGCACCAATCATAACGATTTCCGCACAATTAATTAATTCCAATGCAGTTGTTGAAGCTTCAGGATATTCTGCAACTCCTATAGAAACCGTAAGAGTCAGGTTACGTCCGCTGCTAAGTTTATAAGGTTTTTCCGATCTTTTAAATATTTTCCTGCAAATTGCGTCAACGCTAAAGTCCCCGCACGGATCATAAATTCCAATGCAGTATAGATCACTGCTGAAATGCGATACAATAACATTTTCACATGCCAGCTCAGATAAGAACTGCCCGAAGATCTGAACAATTTCATCTCCGACAATAATGCCGAGACTGTCATTCATTTTCCTGAAATCATCCAAATCAAGGAACATGACAGCTACCTTTTTATCGTTCTCCTTCGCCCTGTTCACAAATTCCCCGAGCAGACGCACAAAATAATTCCTATTATACAGACCTGTCAAGAGATCATAATACGCCATATAGGTCAATTCGTCATTCTGTGAATTGAATTTTGTTACATCTTTAAAACGGATTATCTTTTCCACAGGATGCATGTCATCATCATAGATAATGTCACTCTCTACCTCAAGCCACATCCTGCTTCCTTTCATTTTGACATCTATAGTTGAAGACTTTAATCCCCTCTTCTCTATATAAAGAGTTTCACGCAGCGGAGAAGTATATTTCTCTTCCACACAATCATAAAATTTATAGAAGTCTTTATGTTCCGTTATTTTAAAATCGAAAAAATAATCCCAATTCGCTATAGTCTGTACACTGTCTTCTTCAAAATTATAGTAAAGAAATGCGCTGTTGGAAGTATCGCATATTAATTTAAGTATCTTCGAGTCCTTCACCAATCTTTTGTTTATTGAATCCAGCATACTTATTTGTTTATCTAATTCATTCATAGTATATCCACCCATACATTATAATTTTATACAGTTCTTTTGCTGACAGACTTTATTATTTTTTTGTTATATACCCCTTTGCTTTCAAAGTTTCTGCACACAGAACCGCTCCCCCAGCAGCTCCGCGTACCGTATTATGGGAAAGTCCCACAAATTTCCAATCATATACGCTGTCTTGTCTAAGACGCCCTACGCTTACTCCCATGCCTCTTTCAAAATCCACATCAAGTTTTACCTGAGGACGATTGTCTTCTTCAAGATACTGGATAAACTGCTTCGGTGCACTAGGCAGCTCCAATTCCTGCGGAAGTCCCTTAAACTGCAGCAGCTTCTCGATAAGCTGTTCTTTAGTAGGATTTTTCCTGAATTTAACGAAAACCGCCGCCGTATGACCGTTCAAAACAGGTACACGGATACACTGACAGGTTATCACGGGTCCTGTAGCAGGAACTATACTTCCGTTTTCCACTTTTCCCCAGATTCTTAATGGCTCTTTTTCGCTCTTTTCTTCTTCCCCGCCGATATACGGAATTACATTTTCGACCATCTCCGGCCAATCCTTAAAAGTCTTGCCGGCACCTGAAATCGCCTGATATGTAGTCGCCACAACCTCATATGGCTCAAACTCTTTCCATGCAGTCAATACCGGCGCATAGCTTTGAATGGAACAGTTAGGCTTAACCGCAATAAAACCTCTGGCGGTGCCAAGTCTTTTTTTCTGTGATTCAATCACATCAAAATGTTCCGGATTTATTTCAGGTACTACCATAGGCACATCGGGAGTCCATCTGTGAGCGCTGTTATTGGAAACCACAGGCGTCTCTGTTTTAGCATAATCCTCCTCGATTTTCTTAATCTCGTCTTTAGTCATATCCACTGCCGAAAATACAAAATCCACTTCAGAAGCTACCTTTTCCACTTCATTTACATTTAAAACAATGATTTTCTTAACAGCCTCCGGAATCGGAGTGTCCATCTTCCATCTGCCGCTTACCGCTTCCTCATATGTCATACCGGCAGACCTGGGGCTTGCTGCAATCGTTGTCACTTCAAACCACGGATGGTTCTCTAACAACGCGATAAATCTCTGCCCTACCATACCTGTTCCGCCTAAAATTCCTACTCTTAATTTCTCGCTCATCTAAATTTTTCTCCTTTACCACTGTTGTATATTCTCTAGTCTTCTGCAAGATATTCTTTTTCTATCTGAATCACCTTACGCATTACCTCCGCCCCGGGAGCGCCTACTGTAAGACGTTTCTCTACGCAAGTCTTTAAGCTTATAGCGTCATATAAATCTTGTTCAAAAACCGTGCTGATACTTTTCAGTTCTTCTATAGTCAGTTCATCAATCGAACATCCTTTATCAATACAGTACAAAACCAGTTTACCGATTATGCTGCTGTCTCTTATAGCCATCT
>JAIDPH010000215.1 GCA_029062885.1 Lachnospiraceae bacterium | reverse complement strand
TTCATATTACTATATTTCCCAAATTTAAAAATTCTTTCATTTTGGGAAACAAAGATACGAAATATTCGTGATTCACGCAAACTTAATTTTGCAACTCACGCCGATTCCAATGGATTTTGCGAATCCGGAAAGATTTATCTCAGTATGTGTCAGGAAAAACCGCTGCATTACAGAAGGCTCCGCATCCTCATAGAAGAAACTTTCTTCACTCTTTTTAGAATTGCAACCATATAGGTAGAAGTTTACTGTGGATCGCAGGGGGTGGTCAGATTTCGATTTTCCAGGATTCGATGCAGCGGGATTCGGAGGAGAAGCTGACGCCGATTTTGAAGAGTTGGCGGGGATCCACAGCGAATTTGCGAGCGTATCCCTTTTCCTCTATCTGGCGTAGGGCATCGTCCGGAGTCGAATTGTATTTCAGCTCAATGACGTAGACGTACTTCGGAGTCTCGATCAGCATATCGACGCGTCCATTGGAGGTATGGACCTCGGCTTTTGCATCCAGTCCTATGAGGGTTGCCAGCACATAGAATATGTTGTGGAAATTATTCTCGTTCTCAACCTTCAGGTCGTAGGGTATACCGGCGAAGTAAGCGTCGAGACTCTTCATCATCATCTCCGGATCTCCGGAATTTATACCCTTCACTATTCCATCCATTATGGTCTTGACCGTGCCCTTTTTCGGTTTGAGGTAGGCGCTGAGTAAATCTTTGAAGAGACCTTTTCTTACCTCTTCGTTAGGAATTTTAAGACGTACAGCGTTTTCTTCCATATCGTAATCAGCGATAGTAAGATAACCGGCTTGATATAGAAGGGCTGTAGGATCGGCATTGAGAAGGTCAAGTCCGGCAAGGTCATCGAGATCCCAGTCAGCGTTAAGTGTCTGCTCGATGTCGATATCAGCGTCACGCAAGGTTTCTGCTACAATAGTCGCAGCGCCGGTAGCGTTCCAATAGTTTCCGATTCTTCCTTTCTGCAGGCAATTTAGCACTGACCATGGATTGTAGATGTCACTTCCTGCAGGTGCGAAACGATAACCATCGTAATTCTTTTTCAGTCTACTACACATTGTATCATAAGAAACCTGATATCCAAGTGAAAGGCGTTTTATTCCTTCTTGAAAATTGTCAAGAAGTTCCCGTTCAGTTATGCCACAGACATCCGCAAACTCATCGTCGAAAGATATATCATTGATGTTGTTGAGATCTGAAAAGACACTGAGTTTACTGAACCTACTGACACCTGTCATGAAAACCAGCTTAATATGCTCCGCCGAACTCTTGAAATTGGAGTATATGCTCGCAAGCTTCTTACGGTAGTGCTCGAAATTCTCATCATTGTTGAGGTTACCAACAAGAGGTTTGTCGTATTCATCAACAAGAATTACGACTTGCTGACCAGTCTTCTCATGTGCATTCTTTATGATGTTGCGAAATCGAGATGATAGATTTTCGGCCTTTTCCACTACTCCATATTTTGCCTCCCACTCCTTAAACAGATTATCGAGCACACTATCAAGTACACCCTGCTCGGCAAACTTATCGGTATTAAGGTCAAGATGAAGCACCGGATATTGCTGCCAGTCACAGTCGGTATAGTCAATATAGAGACCTTTGAAGAGCTCGCGCACCCCTTCGAAGAAGTACCTAAGAGTTGAGAGGAAAAGGCTTTTGCCAAAGCGGCGTGGACGCGCCAGAAAATAGTATTTAGTCCTGCTTCTGGCAATTTTCTCGACAAAATCAGTCTTGTCTACGTAAAAAGCATCATCCTTACGTAGCGTCTTGAAATCCTGCTGACCAATGGCGTATCTGTCCTTATCATCCATATATCTCTATTTTCTTGCAAATTTAACGTATTTGGGGGAGGTTTGCAAATTAATCTGATGAAATCATATGGAGGATGTGGAGTTTTTAAGTTATGGAGTCGAAGCCCTTCGGGCTAAAGTCGCAAGCGACTTTCACAGGGGACAAACCATTCATCTCTCTGAAGAGCCAGAGGTTGTTTTGTTTCCGAAGAATCGCAAACTTATTATGGTATCGCCCTTAACTCGGTAATCAAATCCTCCAATATGTAATCATCGCTCATCAATTGCAACCCAGATTTAGGGTCGGACATATGTTCATATACTTTTGTTGTATAGTAAAGGTCAAGTGCCCTCTCAGGCGATATTTTGAGGGTATCTGCTAAAAGCATGATTATTCTGCTTTGCTTGCGCCAAAGGACATTGTCTCTCATATTGTCTCAATTGATATAAATTTAAGAAATCTATCTATAATTTCTTGATTCCGAATGCAGATCTGATGATTAACTTTCTTGTAAATTAGCTGACCAAGTGCCTGCTGTGCAGTTATTATACTATTTTCGTAGTCTTCGACAGTATCAATGACATTATCATTCGCTACGCCACCTTCCACTATGTCATACCCTTTCTGCATATCTCCATCATGGCGGCAATCAATAACATACTCCAACCATTCCAGATTATAGACATTGAAACTTAATATACGAAAACCTTCGCGAATCACAGAGTCATAATCAAAATTATAGGCAGACACTACTGGCTTAACATGCCGGCCCCTTCTTGATGTAATGGTCTCAGCCCACGATCTTGCTTGCGGCGCAAGCTTAGTGAGATAGAATCCTTGTCCGAAATCCACCTTTTTCCTACCTAATCCTACTAATGGGGATGGAACGGCAACATGTGATCCATGATATAGCTTCATGCTTCGGCCTCCCAATTCACTAATGTTTCACAGATATCATCGGCAACCCATTCAAGACTCTGAGTATGCAGATCTTCATATCTTTTTAACAGTCTGTCATGAATCAATCCCTGTTTATTTAGTCGTGCATACATTTCTTTTCCGGATATGCCAAGCTTACGAGCCCCGCTCTCGATCGCCATTACAGCGAAGTGTATTCGTCGGTATATGTCACTGTCCTTTATCATAATAGCTCCTTTTTGATATAGACTAATTCAAAATTAATATAATATTATGA
>JAIDPH010000214.1 GCA_029062885.1 Lachnospiraceae bacterium | reverse complement strand
GTGTGCAAATCTGGACGTTATCAGGCTATCGCTTGCAGATGATAACCATGTAATAGTTACATTCAAGGGCGGCGGCACAAGGCGAGTAAACATTGAAGCGGACAGTTACGGCGCAATCATTGTGGACGTGATGAAGCATGTATTTTGAGAAAAGAGCCATTTAAGGCTTTATTTTTTGCTTATTTTTAAGAAAGGACGGTGTTTATATGTGTTTATTTCAAGGTCAAGCAGTGGGTGAATACTGCTCCTGCTGTCATGGATGCAGTGATTATTTATCAACGTGTGTTCCGGTTGTCAGCTATGGCGGCTATATCTGTGCAGAATGCGATTTTTCGTTCTGTGATTACTGCCCGGTTTACAGCGAGTGTGAGGAAATATGGGGAAAGGCGGTGGACTTATGAAGCTGATGAATTATGATGCAAGAACTTTGGTTTATCAGAATGTACGCGCTGATGTTCAGAAAGTGCAGGAAAAGCCGCAGACATTCACTAAAAAGCAGTATGATATTCTCTGCCGTTTGATTAAGCAGAAGCAAATCACAAAGCAGTTTTTTGATTTCTTGTTGGAATCACTGTTTGAATTAAAGGACTGGAAACAGTTGAACTACGAGCAAATGTATGAACTGGTACACATTTTGACATTTTGGAACTATCAGACCGAAACCGGGAAAGAGAGGATATGATTATGAATGATAATTTGTTAAAGAAAATCTTTGATGATGTAATTTGTTATGAGGAAGAAGCCATTGAAATAAGGAGCAGTATCGAAGATGAGGTTAAAAAGCTTATGACACCTTATGTTTCCAAGATAGACGAAAAAGAGAAAGAAGCGTTTGAGGATATGTGCTATGATATTTCTTATTATGCCGAATTGGGCGGTTTTCGTTTAGGTATGAAGTATGCAGTAAAGATACTGACGGAGATTATAAAGAAATAATCACAGCACTTTTGCAATCCGTAGAAGCGTTTCCTGCTTCTCTTTTTCCATATCTTTAATCGTGTTAAACAGTTCTTTTTCCAAAATAGAGGTCGGATTGTGATACTCATTCTGCAAGATATAATCCAACGTACAGTCTAAAGCGTTACATATGCCAACAAGCAAGGTAAGAGAAACTTTGACCTTGTTCGTTTCAATGTTGCTGATATGGCTTACATTTACGCCTGTCATGTTTGCGATATATTCTTGTGTAAGATTGCGTTCACCTCTGACCTCTTTTATTCTTTGGCCTATTACAGAGAAATCAAGTTCTATCATATGCTTACACCTCTTTTCATTTCATATTAGTGTAAGTATATTATTTGTTTAGTTTTGGATTAATAATGCATAACTAGATAATTTATAGTTATGGATTAATTTATTGTTGGATTGTGTCGATATATAAGAGAAATGACAAATTATGAAAGGAAGATGTTTATGAGCAATACAGATACGGTACTTGCTAAAAAATCCTATGAGATTATCAATTCTAAAGCAAGTTCTAACATAGCCATCCAAGGATTGTCCGGGGTTTTAGGCTTTCCATTTACCCTATTAGCAGATGGGGCGGTCATATTTACCCATTATGGGGCTATGCTGAATGAAATTAGAAGTTTATACGGAAGAACGCCGGTAAGTGAAACAGTTGTTACAACTATTGTCAAAGGCATATCAAGCGAACTTATATTTGATATTGTTGCGGACAAGTTTTTGGGGAATGTCCCTTTGGTTGGGATATACTTCAACGCTATCTGTGCCAAAACAATGACATGGAGATTGGGAATATTGTTTACTATGCTGTCAGCAAGGGGAGAAGCCATTGACGATTATGCAGTACAGGACACCACAAAACTAATTCGTATGGTATTTCCACAGACGGACGCTTTTAAATTCCAGCAGCCTACATATCCAACGTTTGAAAAGCTAGTAACATCAGTTGCCGGAAACAGTATGGAGCAGTTTAACCAGAAAATTACAAAGGCACTTGATGTGTTTGATGAATAAGAATTAAATTACATTATCATAAAATGGAGGTTATAAAATGGAAAATCAAGAGTATGTGGACGCTAAATATATTGAATTGCTTAAACAATATTATTCAAAATATGGAGATGAAATGTTTATTTCGTCAAAGATAATAGAATTTAAAAGTGCCTGCGCGAGTCAGAATATAGATACTCGTTCTTATGACATAGCGGAAGATTTAAGAAATATTAGGAAAATAATAAAAGGTACAATGCCAGAAGATACGCCATTAAAACCGACACAGCGCAAACAAATTGCGGTTAGTAAACCAAAACAAACCACTACACAGGATAATTATACACTGCCTAAGAAAACCACCACAAACACATACTATACACCGCCAAAGCCTCAAACTACCACAACACCGCAGAATTACAACAAGGCGTTAGGTATTTTAGGCAGAGAAGCAGGTAAATCATTGGGGAATGTACTGCTTTCAATAGCCAATGAAGTAATGAAATCATTATAGAGAGCGGCAGGACACTCACCCTACACCCATATAATCATCAATTTAAAATGAAAAATCAAATTCCAGGGGGTACGCTATCAAAATGACAGCGCATCCCCTTTTTGTGTTAATGGATAGCGATAGTCTACTTGCGGCGGCTCCTATCCTGCTCTAAATGCCCGGTACGGCTTGATTACTCCTTATCCCGGTCATAGCCGCAGACGGTTCCCAGTTTATACCCACAGCGCAAATCCAAATCCAGAGATTTTAAATAGAATAAAATATCATGTTTTCCACCCTGTATGTAAATATCCATACCAGACAAGATATTTGCGTGACCGGCAATCTTATCATCTAAATCAGGTATTTCAGGCTTCAATTTGTTATACAGATGCAAAAAGATGATTTCCCGGATAAGTGTGAGTTGCATCGAATCAATGATATTTTCATAAGCATGTATCATTTCATGTAAGATAGTTGTTTTGTTGGATGCATATTCAGGGTCAAAGGTAATGGTGCGGTCTTCGCGATTACATTCTGCCGCACAATCCTCCAGTTTCATAATGTAATAAGTGTATTTATTATTCTCTAAATCAAAGTGTAGATTGAACACATCCTCAAAAGAGCATTCATTATCCCCGTCCATCCCTGTAGCATATTTTTTCAGGTCAGAATCTTTGAGTAGCATATCCTTAAAGTATTCTAATTCATATTGTAGGATTTGCATGTGAAGTTCGCAGGTATCAGCATCACGGCTTCCCCACCATTGGTCGTATTTTTCTCTAAGTTCATCAATATTCATATTCTACCTCCAAATCTTTTGATAATTAATACTTATATCGGAAAAGAATAATACGGATTAATGGCAGTCCATACTATTCTGTACCGTTTGGCATAAAACCCACGTTTCCGGGGCATGACCTACACCGGACAGAGTAAAGGCAAGGTTGGCATTAAAAATGTTCCCCCATGCTACATTTTGATATAGGAACATATAAACAGGGCTTGCCAGCATCCATTATAGGCTTATATGGCGGCGCATACTGTATAATAAAGCAGTCCATGGTTCTTAGGGGATTTCCGCACCAGAAATATGTTTACATGGATGTACTAATGCATCAAAAACCTTTAAATGATATACCGTTATATTCTGCCCTGCTTCGCCCATAATGGATAACACGGACAATTATTCCTGCCGCCCGGTTTTCCTGCTGTCCTGATTTTGTGGGTGCAGTTCGTTCCGTTCCAGTGTTTCATAACACCGCTTAATGACGCTTTGAAGCTGGGGCTGGACATCATACCTTATGTATTCCATTGTCCTGTCAGTCATATTTTGCCCTAATTTAAGGGAATATCTTCTTTTCTCACTCTTTGTTTCGTCATTATATTTTGAGAACCCATATTCCGCAGACAGCATATTGAACAAATCATCAAAAAAGCTGAATGTCGCTTCACCACTGCCTATAAAGGCACTTACAAAGGCGGCTATATCGTAGTCTGCATATGCGGCTTTATTCTTTATGAATTTTAATGTTTCGATTGCCCGGTCTGACAGCCCCAGTTCATGGCTAACCGTACAATTTTTTAAATCATTGGCATTACTGCGCCTTAAAAGGTAATCAACGGTAACGCTGAATGTGTCTGCATATCCAATCAATACATTTGGTAGCGGCTCGGTTTCACCTTTTTCCATCCGGCTGATAGTTGAAACGCTTGCACCACATTTATTTGCCATTTTTTCCTGTGTTATTTCAGTACCCCCTTTATCCCGGATTCTGTCATTGTATTCTTCCCGGACTTCCCTAAGCCTGTATTTATCCATATTTACCTCCTGATTCCCAGATATGGGATTCATATGCCAGATTCAATAATTATTGCAGAGTTGAGCAACTTCCACTATTTTAGGTGACTTTATCTTACTATACATATGTGGCTGTTACTAATACTGCTACTGCTGATTATACCACAGCAGGAAATTATCAGAAAGGAGAAACAGGAAAATGACCAGCAAAGAATTGAAGCAGATGTTTAAGAATGAAGGGATTTATATGTGGGAAATAGCCAGAGCCTTGAAAATCCATGAGGTGACTTTTGGCAAATGGTTCCGGGAAGATGCACTTTCCAAGGAACGTGAAATGTTGGTTCTGTCAGCGGTCGAACAGATTAAGCAGGAACGCATGGCAAAGAAACGTAAGGGATAGGGGCAGAGGTCAAAGGACAGCCGCATACAAATCCCATATATCAGGGCTGCTGCTGGATTGTTATTTATAAGCACCAGCAAGTTACCCGGCAACCGTCCTTATGGATGAAAAAGCATTGTTCTATCCTTATATATACATCTTCGTTAAGTATATAAATCATTATATTTGTTTAAGGACAGGACGGAAAAAGTGCCTTCAAATGCCATAAATACGGGCATCCATCAAAATAGGTACAGTTTGCATTTGGCTGAAATAGGTACAGCTTATTGCGCATGATAAATGGTACAGAATAGGTACAGCGGTATTGCATCAAATAGGTACAGCAGAACGGCAGTAAAACAATAGCAGATAGGTACAGCAATCCAGCATCAAATAGGTACAAGGAGGTGATAGAAGAAATGGCGCAGGAATCAGTGTTCGGGCTACATACGGGGGAATTTAAACACTGGATTTCAGAGACAGAAGCTAATTACATAAAAGGGTTTTTTGGTTTGGCTCCAAATGATGAATTAGTGGATGTATCGTATTTTTATCAGGATGGCATTACAAAGTTATGGATTAAAGAAGTCCCTAATAAACAGAGAATGAGATATTGTTTATATATGAAGATAAACTTTTCCCGTGTGCTGAAACTTAGCGACCATAAAATCATGCCGTATACAACAGCAAATGTGAAAAAGGCGTTCAAAGCCATCAACGAGGTTTTGAAGATACTGCACTTATCAAAGAGGAACAACAGGTTTTCAGAGTGGACAGTAGAACGGCTTGACAGTGCTTTTGATGTTTATGCAGAACGTCCGGCAACCCTGATGCAGTTGTTAAACAGTTCCGTGTACTTGGATAATAAGAAAAAATGCAAACGCATAGAGATACCGGGCAAGACGCCGGAACAACTGAAATATGAATCTATGCGTTTCGGCAATACCCTATTTGTCTACAACGTTTATGTAAAGCTGGCAGAGGTTTTTGCCAAAGCAAATGAGAAAGGCGTAACTATCACGATGGACGTACTTAAAGAGGTGCGGCATATTCTCAGGGTTGAAAGGCAGAACCACCCGGAGGGGATTAAGAAACTGTTACCAAATAAGGTAGCAGGGGATTTAGCAGACGCTAAAGTCCGTGAGGGCATCCTGAAAACAATGATTGACGAAATGGGAATATTTTTCGGCAAAGACGATTATTCCGGTGCTGATTGTATGCAAGGCATTTATAACCGGATTACGGCACAGTACCAGCAACCGCGGAAGTATGGCGACTTCCCTACCCCATGCACGATATGGGACGGACGGCGTAAGGCAACAATCACCCTATATGATGCTAACAGCGGCAGAAAACAGATTCAGGTTGCAGGAAAGACGCTTGAAGATTACGAGGATAAAGTTTTCAGCAAGCTAAGTAAAGCCTATATGCATAACAGGGCTTACCTGAAATCAGATGATTCAGGCAAAAGGGATATGGCTTTAAAATCCGCTGATTCAATAATCCGGTTCCGCAGAGTGGTAAAGACAGCGGCGGTGAAACAGAAAATAATGAAGTTTATTGAAAATTTTGAAATAGGAAAGGAGATACAACCATGAGCAACAACAATGATTTAGGTTATATGATAGAGTTAATTTGGTATATGGAATTGCGTACCAAGGCGCAGATGAAAGGTATTGACGTACTGATAGAAGTAAATGAATCGGAAACTCTCCATAGTGGGTTAGAGAGCGATAACAGTAGCTATAATTATGCAGTAGTAAAATATATAGGGGATATAAGTTTTGCCATTAATAAAGATGGTGATTTATATCTGGACTATTACAATGAAGGTATAAGTCGCTTTCCTAGCATATGCTATAGATATTCCTTTTCCGAAGCAGAAGAGATAGTTAAAAATTATAATGAGAACATTGTGAATATGCCCAAATTCTATGGCTTTGTCAGGCAGTATAAAGACGAGCCACGAGAGATACTGGATTATCAGGTGATGTTATTAAACCATTTTGCAGAGAGAAATGGCATTAAATATGAAACAATCTCTGGTTGCTATGGAGGAAATGCGGAAACAGAGATTGAATACTTAAGAAATAAAGACAGTTTATCCAGTATTGACAAGCTATATTATAGCTGTAAGGAATTCTTTGAGGATATGAATGAAAATAACGGCATTCTCTGTATTGCGAGCAGAAGCAGGTTAGATGGGGCATTTTGGGTATGGAGACAAGCCGCAGACATAATAACGGTGGGAAGTTTTCAGTATAAATGTGCTAACATTATGGAGTATCAGGAATATAAACCAGAAGAGAAAAATGAATGTATTCCAGAGAATATGCCGGAACAAGAGCAGTAAATACCAGAATACGGGCATAATTCCATATCCGGAGACATGCCAGAATGCATATTAGAGCAGGAGTACACTCCCAGAAACAATACCCCATTTTAATGACCTTCGGTGGCTGTTGGCGGCTGAACAGTTGCGGCTAATGCGAACAGGAATGAAAGAATTGAGGTGATAAAATTGGCACAATTAACAGTTAATGGCACAGGGCAAACAGACATAGGACACCCTGAAACTGTTCCGAAAATGGTAACAGTAAATGAACTAGCGAAACTTGTGAATGTCAGTAGCTACGCAATAAGGAAATTGGTTAAGGCGAACAAAATAACATATTTCAAAAGTGGTTCAAAAGTCCTAATCAATTTTGACAGGTTCATTGATTTCCTGAATGGCGAACAGTAACCAAATGGATATAAAAGGGGCTGGCTCCGGTCAGTCTCTTTTTATCATATATCAAACATTTATGAAAGGAGTTATAACAACAATGGCAAGTATCAGAAAAATTGAAAACAAGAAAGGCATTTCCTACAAAATCGAAGTATCAAATGGTTATGACCGTAACGGCAAGAAAATCCGCGAAACCACAACATTTACGCCAGAACCCGGAATGACAGAGAAACAGGGGAAGAAAGCGGCTGAAAAGTATGCCCTTGCATTTGAGGAAAAAGTGAAAAACGGCGGCTGTATCAGCGGCGATAAACTATCTCTGGAAGATTTTACCCAAGAGTGGCTAACCACTTATGCACCAAACCAGCTTGAAGTGACTACACTTTCAATGTACAAAAAAGTCATTGAACAGCGCATCATACCGTCTTTGGGAAACCTGAAAATTGGCAAGATAAAAACATATCATGTTGAAAAGTTTTTCCTGTCATTGGCACAGGACGGTGCAAGGCTGGACGGCAAGGAGGGCGGCTATTCCATTAACAGCATCCGAACCACCAGAACCGCACTATCATCTATCCTCACAACAGCAGAACGGTTAGGCATAATTGAAAATAATCCATGCCCTAAAGCCAAACTGCCAAAGCATGAGGAAGAAGAAACCGTAAAATGCTTCACAAAAGACCAGACAATACGCTTTTTGGAGTTCGTTGACAGCGACTATGAAAAGGAAAAAGCAAAGAGCCGTAAAAATGACAGCACAGTTGTTTCCATGCAGGATTATGTAAATGAGGACGCGCTGAAAATGCAGTACCGGGTATTTTTCAGGATTGCGCTTTTCGGTGGACTAAGGCGTGGCGAAATGGTAGGGCTTGAATGGAAAAACGTGGATTTTGACAAGAATGTAATCCGGGTGAAACAGTCAGCGTACAGGCTGGAAGAAAAGAACGGAATCAAAGGAACGAAAACTAAAAGTTCAGTGCGTGCCGTTGCTTTCCCACAGCCTATTATGGACTTGCTGAAAGAATACAAAAAGGAGCAGGACAAATACCGTAAGTGCATAGGTGACAAATGGTGCGGTGATGATTGGGTATTCATTGCTGAAAATGGTGAAAACATCAATATCAATTCACCTTATAACAAGTTCCAGAGGTTGATAAGGAAATATAACAGGACTGTACCGGATGAAGAAAAACTGCCTAGGATTTCTCTGCATGATTTACGACATACCAATGCAAGTTTATTGATACGGTCAAATAAGGTTGATTTAAAGTCAGTATCGGCAAAATTAGGTCATGCAAATATGAATACCACAGCAAAATATTACATACATTCATATGAAGAAGCCGAGCAGGAAACCGCCGAAATTCTGGAAGAAATGCTGATAGAAAATGATGTAAAAGTCGCTAAATAGTCGCTAAATCTCAAATTCTTACCCTTTTTCTAGGGAAATTCCCAAGACGAAAACCGCCAAAGCCCAGTATTTACAAGGGTTCTAGCGGTCATGCGTGGAACAAGTGCGAAAAGCGTGTAAACTCTATTAAATTATCGAGGGCTTTGCACCTTTTTAATTCAGTCAACTGCACAATCATACATAAAGTCATGTCGCTATTGTTCCTGGATGCACAATCTGCCATTTCTGACCAGGGGCAATTGCAAAACAAAGATATTACTAGACGAATTGGAGTTATTATTGGACAGTGGTTAGATATCCAAGACCTGTATGTATATCCCTTAAAAAATAGAAATTCATGGAACCTTTATATTCTCAGAAGTACAGCAGCAAAATAGACTCCGGATTTGAACTATTGGATTATGATTTGCAATTATTTGTATATACAACATCTCAAAATCCTATGGCTGATCTGGGAACAGATATTATAAATGACAACGATATAAAAGAAAACCATACAGAAAAAATAAAAGAAATCAATGGTAAAGCAGAAGGTTTTGCAATACATAAAAATAAAAGAGAGGATGATGATTGATGGATAAGGGATATGAGAGTGCAGAAATCTGCAAAGACTGCGGAGGAGCCTGCTGCAAGGCCAATGGCTGCAGCCTGGCGCCGGAAGATATGCTGCGGGAATTGGAAATATGGCAGACCGAGGGAGAAAAAGACAGGGGGCCAGATGGGAAGAACGAT
This sequence comes from Lachnospiraceae bacterium, assembly GCA_029062885.1. GTDB lineage: Bacteria > Bacillota > Clostridia > Lachnospirales > Lachnospiraceae > UBA3282. The sequence goes on along the minus strand of JAIDPH010000214.1, from coordinate 1,501 downwards.
ACCAGACAATGTGCCCAAACGGATTTGCGGCAACTGGAGGAATGGCTGCAACAGAGTGATTGTGCAATAGATTCCTTTACAGGGGATGCAGGATTGTGCTATTATATCCGTATGCGGCATAAATGTTTCACTTTTATAGGCGTGGATGCCATGGGAGAATGTATTGCACTGACGGATCAGGGGTGCAGTCTGCCCTATGCAAGACGTCCACAAGGAGGCCGTTATCTGGAGGGCAGGCAGGACAGACATTGCCAGCAGCATTACACCCGGGAACAGATGGAGGCAGATTGGATGCCATATCAGCGGCAGTTAAGAGAGATTTGGGACAGGTGGCATGACCGTCTGGATCAGGAGGGCGTGTTTGACCGATGTGAAGAGACATATATGCGCTGTCAGATGGAGAGAAAACGGCATCTGCCCGCACAGTGAACAGAGAAATGACTGGACGCCAGAGCGGTCGGATATTGATCTTTGGAAGGATGTACTGTAAGGGTGGATGCAGAACCTTAAATTGGATAGGAAAATCGAGACAAGATGGAAAAGGACATAAAGCCTGAAGTCCTAATTATATCATGAGCAAAGTGGGAGTTTGGTCAGATCAGGTTCCGCATATACGGGAAGGAGGGACTATGAGAATTCTGGTGATTGGCGGCAGCTATTTCTATGGAAGGGTGTTCGTAATGCAGACAGCTGGGCAGCATGAGATAACGGTGGTTAACCGGGGAAACTATTCCATGGAAGATTTCGGAGTGGTACAGATCAGAGGAGACCGCAGAGATCCGGCTGTATGGCAGGGAGTGTCCGGAAGCTTCGATGCAGTGGTGGATTTTTGCGCCTATGAGGCTGGGGATATCCGCTGCGTGCTTGACAACATGCCGATAAAGCCTATCCAATATATAGCTATCAGTACAGTGGATATATACCGTCGGGGGATCGGTGGATATAAAGCGGAGGATACTCCCTATGAGGACAGAATTCTACCGGGAGAGGCAGGAGTATATATTGCCGGGAAAGTAGCTCTGGAGAAAGAATTGCGGCAGGTATGCGGAGATTTGGGAGTGGGCTGGACGATATTGCGTCCCGGAATTCTTTACGGACCATATAATTATGCGCCCAGGGAGTCCGTATACATTCAGATGATGGTGCAACAACAGATTCTGCCCAAGATCACAGATGCGGACGGACAGTTTCAACTGGTCTATGTAAAGGATGCAGTGGAGGCTATCCGGAAATGTCTGTGCAGTCCGCAGACTTATGGAAAGGCATACAATATCTGTGAGAGAGAGCCGGTGACTTATGGCGGTCTGGCAGACATGCTGTTGCAGGTCTGCGATGACCAGACGGTTCAGGTGGTATCCATGACGGCGCAGCAGGCTGTACAGCAGGGAATCCCGCTGCCCTTTGCGGTGAGAGAATCGGAGACGGAACTGTATGATAATACCAAAAGTCTGCAGGAACTGGGGATGACATATACTTCCCTGAAAGAGGGGATTAACAAGAC
>JAIDPH010000213.1 GCA_029062885.1 Lachnospiraceae bacterium | reverse complement strand
CTTTATTATAGATGTATGGACAAGGTATGAAAGGTTTTGATTATTCATGTGTTTTAAACGCAAAAAAGGATTCCTGACGCTTTCTCTGCTTACAGTTTTCATTATTTCTTTCTTTTTTAACTGTTATGCTCTGACAGCTCACGCAACCTTAGAAGAGCTGGCAGCGGATGCTGAAGCAAGAAAACTTCTTCCTATACAGTCTAACGAGATAAACAACTGGCCCGTTGGACCTGAAATCGGTGCGCAGGCCGCCATTTTGATGGACGCCAATACCGGTATTATTCTTTATGCCAAAAATATCAATGAGAAATTGTATCCTGCAAGTACCACCAAGATCTTAACCTGCCTTCTTGCAATGGAAAACGGTAATCTTGACGACATGGTTTCCTTTTCCAGAGAAGCTGTTTTCAGCGTACCAGGGGACGGTTCTAATATGGGAATGGACGTCGGTGAATCCATTACTCTTGAAGAATGTCTCTACGGCATTCTGGTCGGTTCCGCCAATGAAGTTGCGAATGCAGTAGCAGAGCATATTGGCGGCTCCATTGACAACTTTGTCGATATGATGAATACCCGTGCGGCGGAACTTGGCTGTACAAACTCCCATTTTGTCAATACAAACGGGCTTTTTGACGAAAATCACTATACCTCCGCTTATGACCTCGCCCTGATTTCCACAGCCTTTTTTCAAAATGAATTGCTTTGCAAAATCAGCAATACCTCCAGGTACCATTTTGAAGCTACTGCAACGCAGCCGGATGATTTCTATCTGATCACTAAGCATAGAATAGTCAAGGGAGAAATTCCATATGAGGGTATCGTTGGCGGCAAAACAGGATATACCGATATATCAAGGCAGACTCTTGTGTCCTGCGCGGAACAAAACGGAATGAAACTGATATGCGTTATTCTTAAAGAGGAGTCTCCTGCACAGTTTACGGATACTGTGGAGCTATTCAACTATGGTTTTCAAAATTTTCAGGTATTAAATATTGCAGAAAACGAAGATAAGTTCAATATGGACAATACGAATTTCTTTAAGGCTGATTATGACATTTTTGGTAATTCCAAACCTATTCTTTCTATCGATACAAACAGCTATGTAATCGTTCCCAATATGGCGGATTTTTCCTCTTTGGAATCTACTATCAACTATGATATTTCATCAGAGAATTCTAATGTGCAATCGGATGAAAGCCGCATTGCTAAAATCACATATACTTATAACGGCGCTTATGTCGGTGAAACTTATGTGAATCTCTCGGATTATGCCAAAAACTCCTATTCCTTTAGTGCAGAGTCTCCTGCAACTACTGATACCACAGTATCGAGAGTAGAAACGCCTTCGCCGGCAGAAAGCGAAAACACCATATTCATTAATGTAAAAAAGGTGTTAATTGGCATTCTTATTTTCGCGACCGTGATTATCTGCCTATTTATTTTGCGGGCAATAATTATACATAGGGATAATGAACTCCGTCGCCAGAATCGTTTAAAAAGAAAAAAACATCGAAGGGAACGTATCAGTTCCGGCTTCGATGATTTTGACTTTTAGCCGCCCGTTTTTCCTTACGGTGTATTTTTGTCTGCTCCTGCAGTTTACTAATATTCTCTACATCCGCTTCGGAAATAAATTTTTCCGTTTTCACTACATATATCCGGTCATTTTCTGCTTTACGGACACGAATCTTGGCTTTCATATAGCCATGCTTATCACAATAGGATACGCTGTAATAATGTTTTCCGTTGGGAGTGAACCATCGGATTTTTTTTCGCAGATTCTTATTACATAAATAGCATTTGGTACTGATTACATTCTTGTCATTAAGCGCCTTTATCTTGTCTTCAAATCCTCTGGAAATATATTTTGTATACGGGCTCTGATGAATTGTGTCAAAAAGCGTATATATCTCCTCACCCCGGTTTTTCGGAATATTGAAAACATCATAAGAATAATTCTCCAATACCGCCGCATCTAAAAGGGACAGTACTTTGGCAGTATAATATGCGTCACTGAACGCCCTGTGAAAAGGGATATCCTTTTCTATCTGCAGGAAGTCAATCGCATATTCCAAAGACCTTCTTGTTTTACTGTCTTCACAGCCAATGCTGAATAGTTTCTGCACATCAAGAAACTTAAAAGGCCTGTCCGCTATAGGCTTAAGCTGATAATAGCGAATATTCCTCTGCAATTCCGCCAGATCAAGAGGTCCCCATGTACAGAAAATGTAATCTTCTCCCCACCAATTCCTGAATTTCTCCATAATTTCCGGAAAAGGTTTTCCGCTCTCCAGTTGATCCATCTGCAGATGAATCAGTTTCTTCGTTACATAGTGCATCTCATGATAAATCTGCGGCTTTATCAACTCACTGAATTCACCTGTCTTTTCCCGTTCATTATTCAGTTTTATTGCACCGATTTCGATGATTTCAAACGGAAGCGCGCTATTATTTTCTTCCGCAGCGCCGCCCTGATTCCATTCCAAATCCAAAACAATATAGTTCATGAGACTTTTCCTGATTTTCTTAATGTTAATAATGCAAAGTAAATAATAAACACCGAAAGCTCTGGAATTACAGCACATCCGGTGTTTTAAGCGTCGCTAAGAGGATTTGAACCTCCGGCCTACCGCTTAGGAGGCGGTCGCTCTATCCAGCTGAGCTATAGCGACATTGTAATTATTTTACATCATCATAGCATAATAAGTCAAATATCAATAGTATTCTATGGGAAAAATTTGTAATTACTCAAACTCATAAACACTCCAAAGAGATTTCTGTGAAATCAGGCGGTAATCTCCAAGGTTTTCATCGCTTTCCAATATCATTTGCAGACTTTCTTCTTTGGTATCACAATCCGCAGCATATACGATAATTTTCCCGCTATTGCAAAGAACTTCGTCCGTAATCCGCTCATTATTCCCTTCACTTGCAAAATATATCCTGTCATACTCCATCAATTCCTGCGAACACCACCACACATTATAAGGCGCTACGTCATTATAAAGAATAATCACGGGCATATGCGCATTTTCTCTGGCGTATGCTACATTCTCCCTGTCCTCTTCATATAAAAAGATAACTTTGTCGGATAAAATTCCATGCACATCCCCCGCCAACATCAGGAAACACAGTACTACTCCTCCTGCCGCGGCAAGCCTGCTCCCATTTCTGCCCTTTTCCAAGTCAAAAAGAACAATAAGCTCCTTCCATAATCCATACAATGCAGTAATTACCAACAACGTCACTATTCCATATACAGGAAGCTGATAACGGTTGGAAGTTTCATACAACAGCAGCGCTGTCTTGGACACGGTAAAAAAGTAACCGCAAACAGCAAACAGCAGTAAAAAATATGCTGTACGGGAGGAAGCCGCTCTCATTTTTCTGATTCGCCGCAGTTTCCAATAAACTGCACCGCCCATCACAGCTAAAGCGATAATCCACAGCCATAAAAATCCGTCGAATAAATATTCATTCATCAGTCTCGCAAAAAAGCTCAACCGTTCGTCCGTATTTGTCGTATCAAGAAATTCGGAAACTGCACCTGTCCCCCTATATCCTCTGAAAATATGGGATAGGCTTGCCGGATAACTTATAATCGCCAATAATAATGAAATTCCGCAGGCGCAGCCATATTTCACACATGATAATACACATCTTTTTAACGATTCTTTATGTATTATAATCCCTCGGCCGTTCTCTTTTTTTCCCACACAGGGCAGGAAATTCCACAAACAAAACCCCACTGCTATAAAAAACAAAAAAATCATATAATAATATTGGGTTAAAAACCCTAAGTAATTTATCAGCATTAAAGGAAGAAGAAAACTCTTCCATTCTATTTTCCTCTCTGCATTCTTATCCGTTTCCATTTTTAGTACCGCACGTGCATGCAAGCAGGCGCATGAGAGAATAAATACTGTCAGCCACTCATACATCCGTATGAACATAACCCCTGAAATTATAATCGGATTAAAGCCATGTACCACCGCAACCACCAGCGTCAGTCCCCTGTTGCGTCTCGTTACCATATAGGCAAGCCATGAAAGCAACGCGAAGTTCAGACAAAACGCTATCATATTCACGCTGATACCCAGCCATTTGCTAAATACTCCGGGGAAAAATGAGCATACCGTATGTAGGAGAAAATAAAAAAACGGCGGATGCACATCCCATGACTGTACTGTAGCCACCTGACCATAGCGGAACCTCTCCCCTTGTAAAACAACAAATTCATTACGAATTGTATCTTTATCCATCCATTCCCTGTCCGGCTCAAATAACCCTGCGGTACGGTTCGTAGAATAGTACGAATAATACTCATCCTCGTGAAACCCTGCTTTTTTACTTCCAAAATAAATCATAGTAATTATTTGAGAAAATAAAAGCAAAGCTAATGCCAATATCCATATCCGCTTTTTTGCTTTTATATTTTTACTTTCGTTCTTTTCCTTCATTTCTCTATCCCTGATTAATTGGTATTAACGTATTGTAGAATCTTTTCTATATTTATAGAAAAGCATTGAAAAATCCAGTTTTTTCAATGCTTTGAAGCGTCGCTAAGAGGATTTGAACCTCCGGCCTACCGCTTAGGAGGCGGTCGCTCTATCCAGCTGAGCTATAGCGACAATTATAAAACTATTTATAGAATTAAATTTTCAAATATACAAATCATTCCGGATAATTTATATATCCCTGCATCCAGATAACGCCTTTGAATCTGCGCCCTACCTGTGGTTCACCATATAAATCCATTGCATTAATGCAGACGTCAAACTGTAAGTCGTTGCAGCTTATCTCCATGAGATAAACCTTTTCACCTGTCAGCTTATTCGTTGTCATGGAAAAATCCATAATTTCACCCAGAATGGAATATTGGTCGCACTCCACACCATATGGCATAAAATAAGTATCTACCAGACTGAATACATCCTCTTTTAATATTTTTTTTGAGATCGATGTATAAGTATCCATATCTTCCAGAGTAAGGCTTTCAATCGCATCCTCATCACCCTGTCTAGCTGCGGCAATCAGTTGATTTCTGTTATTGGAAGCTTTTTTTATTCTCTGTAATTCCGTTTCATTTTTCACGATAGGCAGAATGATACTTCCCTTAAGCGAAAGCCCGGACAACGTAAGTGTTGTGCCTCTTATAGGGAGTAAATTCGTGAATTGTGCCTTAACATAAGGAATAATATTCTGTAAGTAAAAAATCAGACTGACTCCAACCTTAATATCATCACAAACACCTGCATATGATTCTTTCTCCGCATGGCGCTCAACAGAAACATCCTCATAAGAGCTTATTCCCCTGCCTCTTAAATACGGATAAAAATAGTCATATGTGAATTTATCTTCTGCATCAAATTCTCCGCAAACGGCAACTCCCATATTTTCAGCAAAATCCTCGCAAAATTCTGCAAGTATGGTTTCGTCGCCATTAGATGTATAAGAACGATGTGTCGCGTTCAGAATGATATCCGTGACCAGTTTCTGCTGATCGCGCCTGTCAACCAACTCACTAAACCCTATAGCCCGCATATATTTATGCAAAGATTCCACCTCCCTTTAGGTTACGAACTTAATCAACATAAACAAAAACGGTGCTCGTCGCAAGCGTAATCGCGCCTTATTTTGTTTATGTTGATTAAGTTCTAGTTATCGATAAATGGTTTACTTAATTTCAGTCTTTCCACCCATATATGGACGAAGTACTTCCGGAATACGTACAGAGCCATCCGCCTGCAGATTATTTTCCAAAAAGGCAATCAACATTCTGGGCGGTGCAACTACCGTATTATTTAATGTATGAGCAAAGTATTTTCCATCTTTACCATTTATACGAATTCTCAATCTTCTTGCCTGGGCATCTCCAAGATTTGAACAGCTTCCGACTTCAAAGTATTTCTTCTGTCTCGGGGACCATGCTTCTACATCATATGATTTCACCTTCAAATCGGCAAGATCTCCGGAACAGCATTCAATTGTCCTGACCGGAATATCCAGACTACGGAATAAATCTACCGTATTCTGCCATAGTTTATCAAACCACATCGGAGATTCTTCCGGCTTACAGACAACAATCATTTCCTGCTTCTCAAACTGGTGAATACGATATACGCCGCGTTCCTCGATTCCATGAGCGCCTTTTTCCTTCCTAAAACATGGAGAATAGCTTGTTAAAGTCTGCGGAAGGTTCTCCTCCTGAATAATTGTATCGATAAACTTACCAATCATTGAATGCTCTGATGTTCCAATTAAGTATAAGTCTTCACCCTCAATTTTATACATCATGGCATCCATCTCTGCAAAACTCATTACGCCATCTACTACTGCACTTCGAATCATGAAAGGCGGAACGCAGTAAGTAAATCCTTTGTCAATCATAAAATCTCTTGCATAAGCGATTACAGCAGAGTGAAGTCTCGCAATATCACCCATCAGGTAATAGAAACCATTACCTGCTACTCTTCCTGCTGCATCCATATCTATACCGTTAAATTTTTCCATGATTTCCGTATGATAAGGAATCTCAAAATCCGGAACAATAGGTTCTCCGTATTTCTTAACTTCCACGTTTTCGGTATCGTCTTTTCCAATAGGAACAGATGGATCGATTATATTTGGAATCAACATCATATTCTTTTTGATTTTTTCTCGAAGCTCATTTTCTTTTTCTTCCAATTCAGAAAGACGCGCTGCATTTGCTGCAACTTCTGCTTTTTTCGCTTCCGCTTCTTCTTTCTTGCCCTGTGCCATCAATGCACCAATTTCTTTGGATATTTTATTTCTGTTAGCACGAATGTCATCCGCTTCCTGCTGCGCTTTTCTGACTTCAGCATCCATCTCTATTACTTCGTCTACCAATCCTAATTTGGAATCCTGAAATTTTTTCCTGATATTTTCCTTAACAGCATCCGGATTTTCCCTTAAAAATTTTATGTCTATCATTTTATTTACCTGCCTTTCTTTTAGCCAGTTGATATTATTTTTGTCTAAATATTTTGTAATATAATACTATGATTCTTTACTTTCTCCTACTGCCATATCCAATGCTTTCTTCTCTTCATCACCCAGGAAGACATCGCATGTACCCTGCTTGATTTCTTTTGTGTAAGAATAACATCCATCTGCACTATGTACAGAATTTAAAATAAAACCATTATTATTTTCATCCAAAAGGGCTAAGCTAAAGCTTAATTGACCGCCCATTTGAGCAAAGGCATCATATTTTACAAGACCAATTTTCTGAAAGGCATTTTCAAACCTTTTATATAAAGTATGAATATCCTTTCTGTTTTTATCGACAGATACCTTAATTAATTTATTATCTTCAAATAATGCCATAATATCTGTTTCCAGATTTTTAGCATTTTTTCCGGACATAAACTTTTTGTATTTTTTATTTAATTTATTCAATTTTACCATTTGTACAATGATAAGAATCATTAAGATAATAATAAACGCTAACATACCAATAAAAATGTATGTAATATCAAGGTCTCCGAGTCCTATGCTCTTTAGTATATCATATTTCATTTTAACAATTATACTCCTTTTAAATCAGAAAATATTGTTCAAATTTTGGCGGTTACTATTAGTTTATGTAAGTAAATCCGTAATCCTATCCAAATCATCATGAGTATAAAACTCTATTTCTATTTTACCGGCTCCGTTTTCCTTAGAGGAAATGGAAACCTTTGTCCCAAGCGCACGCTTTAATTTTTCTTCTACATCCTGATATATAATGTCCAGACTCTTGTCTTCTGTTACTTCTTTTTTTGCTTTCCCCGGTTTATTTAAATTCTTAACCAGTTTTTCAACATCACGGACGCTGAGTTTTTCATCGGCAATCTTTTTGGCAATGCTATACTGTTGCTCCTGATCTTCAATAGTAATCAAAGCACGGGCATGTCCTGTTGAAATCGTATCGTCGACAATCATTTGCTGTACTTCATCGCATAATTTAAGAAGTCTCATGGAATTGGTAACAGCAGTTCTGCTCTTAGATACTCTTTCTGCAACTTCTTCCTGTTTCAAATTAAATTCCGTAAGAAGTCTTTTGTAAGCCTGCGCTTCTTCAATCGGATTCAAATCCTCTCTCTGAATATTTTCAATTAAAGAAATTTCAACGATTTCCTGCTCCGTATAGTTGCGTATGATAACCGGAACTTCTTTTAAACCGGCCAGTTTCGCTGCGCGCCAACGACGCTCGCCTGCGATAATTTCATAATATGTATTTCTATCCTGCACAAGAATCGGCTGCAGCAGTCCGAATTGTTTAATCGAATCTGCCAATTCCTGCAGCGCTTCCTCATCGAAATTTTTTCTTGGCTGTTCACGGTTAGGCTCAATCTTTGTAATTTTTACGATTGTTTCAGGCTCTTTTTCTTCTGGTTTGCCATTCGCTGCATTATTATTTTTATTCTCAACTGCTATATTTGGGATAAGCGCATCTAATCCCTTTCCCAGTCCTCTTGCTGCCATTTTTACACCCTCTCTTCTTCGCTTTTTATTTGACCAATCACATAATCGGCATATTCTTTCTCAAGCTGTACGTCATACTTCATTAGTTCATCGGTTTGATACTCCGTCAATGCATCTGATATAAGATTATGATATTCTTCAGGAATATTCTTAAGCCCCCAATTTCCGCCTTCCTGCTTTGATAAAATCAAATTATCTTTTTTGTATGCCAGAACTCTGCATAAATTAAGAATAATGTAAGTCGGATTATCTTTAATTTCTTCTTTAGAATTTTCTATATCACACCAAATACTGTCGAAATAGTTCTCACTACTGACATTAGCAAAAACTTCTTTAATTTCTTTTCCGTAAAGAGTTTTACCCCTATAATAAATAATCGTAAAATGAGCCGCTAAGTCTTTATCAGTCCCTTTCATTTTTTCAATATAATCTTCCGAATCTGACAGATACCAATTCAGATGAGTTATTGAAAAATGAAGTTCAAAAGGAGTTGGATATACAAACGGATTGCAAACATTTTCTCTGACAATACTAAACTCAATTCCTTTTGCCGGAGCCTGTTTATTGAGTTCTACAGCCATACTCATATATTGCCGTTTTAACTCATTTGAAATATCAGTCTTAATGACAACTATAAAATCTATATCGCTTTTTTTATCATTGAAGCATCCCATTACCGCAGAACCATGAAGATATATGCCGACAAGATTATCGCCTAAAATATCTTTACTCTGCTGTACTAAGCTGTCTAATAGACTTTCATATTTTTCCATATCGAAATATAAACTCCCAACTGCGATTTGGCATATAAAAGTTTTAACTAATTTTTCTCTTTATTATCTCATCCGCCAATAACATATACGCCTCTGAACCTGCTGATTTAGGGTCGTAAAGATTAATAGGCATACCATAACTCGGAGCTTCAGCCAGCCTGATATTTCTGGGTATTACCGTATTAAAAATATTTGAGTTTATATGGCTTTTAACATTTTCCACTACCTGCATGGAAAGATTTGTCCGGGAATCATACATTGTAAATACAACTCCCTCTAAATCAAGGTCGGGATTAAGTCTTTCCTTTACAAGATTAACGGTATGAATTAACTGGCTCAAACCTTCCAGCGCATAATATTCACATTGAATCGGGACCAGTACCGTATCTGCCGTCGTCATGGAATTGATTGTCAACATGTTCAAAGATGGCGGGCAATCTATAATAATGAAGTCATATCTGTCTTTAATAAAATCAACTTCATTCTTTAATATGTATTCCTTCTTATCTATACCAATCAGTTCAATTTCCGATGCTGCAAGATTAACGTTGGATGGAATAATCGAAACTCCCGGAACGACATCTTTTAAAATGCACTCTTCAATGGAACATTCTCCAAGTATTAATTCATAAACCGTAGTCTCTAAATCGTTCTTTTCAATGCCAAAACCGCTAGTCGCATTTCCCTGCGGATCAACATCAATGAGCAATATCTTTTTTCCTTTTGCCGCTAATGATGCAGCCAGATTTATGGAGGTCGTCGTTTTTCCGACTCCGCCCTTTTGATTAGCTACTGCAATCGTTCTTCCCATTTTACTTTCTCCAATTCTTCCCCGATTCTTTTGTCTCCAGAAAATTTGCGTGGCAAATTATTTGTTATTATACCACTAAATTATATTATAGGCTATAGGAAATTTTTTTCTTTGCATACTTTTCAAGACGGCCGTTGGACAATATAGACAAATCAACGCAGGCACGCTCTCGCTACAGCTCAACCGCAGCGGTGCTAAGGCTGCAAAAGACGCAGCCTAAGGACCGGCGGCTTCACAGTACCTGCTTATGATATTGTCTATATTGTCCAACTACGTTATTGAAAATAGAAAGTAAAAATAACAAATAAAAACTAGTTGTCAGGTCAGCTTAATAATTTTTTTTCTGCTTTTTGTATGTCTTCAATAGTTAAGCCGATAGAAGAATCAGTTTTAATTTGATGTATTTCTATTTCGGGATTATGCAAGTCAAGGTCATCGATGACTAGCCATTTATCAATTTCTTTGTGTTCGGCAAGCCATGCCAGGATTTCAGAGGCTTTGACAAGACTGAACTTTTTGCTTTTTCTTATTTCTTCTGTTGAAAAGTCTGGGGTCATACCATCAATTACTAAGCCTTCCTGTTGCATTAACCTTGACAAATTTTCAGATTCTTTGCGTGTTGGTTCTAAGTTGGAATTATACCAAAATCTCCAGCCGGAATGTAAAATAATTTTGGAATTTGTTTTTCTGACCAGTTTGGCTAATAGTTGGATTTTTTCTATGTCGATTAATTTTCCGTCGCTGATTTCTTTTTGATGGCTGTCGTTCCAGAAGTTTGAATTAAGTACGCCGTCAATGTCTAGAAATATTACGCTATTCATTGGTATTTCTCTCCTCAGATTTATTTATCAATCAGGCAATTGTTTATCATTCCTAAATTTATTATATTAATATATTC
>JAIDPH010000212.1 GCA_029062885.1 Lachnospiraceae bacterium | reverse complement strand
TTTTCTTCAGTATCTTTAATTTTAATTTCACTTTCAGTAAAATTTATGCCGTTTTCGTCAATATTTCTATTAAAAATATAAGTCTCTGTGCCATTTTTCTCTATACGAATCAGCCATTCTGAAAGAATTTCTTTTTTCGCATAGGATATCGCAATCCCATAAGAATATTCTTTCCCTGTATATGTTATCAACCTGTACTCAAAAACTCCTGGTGTCTTATAACCATCACCACATATTCTAAAATATTTTTTGTTTAAATCAACTTCACCCAAACCATCTAATATAATATCTCTTGAAAAATCAATCGCTTTAACTAAATTACTCTTTCCACTTGCATTAGCACCATAGATAAGCCCTGTTTTTAATATTTTTTTTCCATTGCCATTTAAGATGTGTTCCTTATGTCTTGCCACCTTAGAGGCTACCATTGATATTGTTTGTGCGGTTTTGAATGACAAATAATTACTGACTGAAAAGCCTATAAACATCTCTTTCTACTCTCTTTCTACTATTTTATTCTCTTTATATTTTCCATTATATTGTGAATAATTCTCTTGTGTCAATAGAATTATGCGTTTTTTTCTTTATATTTTGATTGATATTAGAGTTTTTTTCTCTTTTTCTCTTGACAACAAATACGCCATATGTTATCTTTTACTCACAGGAGCATTAGCACTCATTTTGTGCAAGTGCTAATAAAGGTAAAAAGATGGTCTTTCGACCATCTTTCAAACTGAATCTGCATTGTACAAATTCAACGTAGCACTTGAATCTTATCATATAAATGCAGAGAGTTCAACAGTTTTGTATTGCATTTAAGCAATTTACCTTTCCCAGTTTTATGAGGAAGGAGGAAAAAAATGTCCTTTGATGGAGCTCTCATTAAAGAACAAGGAGTTACCTTTGCAATTGCTGTCGTAAAACCACATGTTCTAACCAGTCCTGAAAAAGAATTCATCCGACTTGGTTTTATGCATTACTTTGGAAATATTCCTATAATCCTAATGGCGCAGAACCAAAAAGGTATTCCAACATACGATGGCCGCAAAGATATTGTACGCTTTCTGACAAATATACACCCAGCAAGAATACCTTGGAAACACTATACAACTACTTAATGTAAAGGAGATGTTTTATATGGCGAACCAACATGTAGTTCCTAATGGTACAAAATGGCAATTGAAACGAGAAAATGCTGTTCGGGCAACCAAAACTTTTGATACACAAAAAGCGGCAATTGCTTACGGCAGAGATATTGCGATACGCCAACAGTCAGAACTTGTAATTCATGATCGGCATGGCCGCATTCGCGATAAGGATAGCTATGGTAATGATCCTTGTCCATCCAAAGATACTAAATTTTAAATCTAAAAAGAAGATTTGATTGACTGGTTGAAAAAGACCTTACGGCTCTAAAGAATGTTATGTAAAGAACAGCCGGCACAAACCCATATATCCCAAGTTCGAGACGGCTAGCTTTACATAACCATCTTCATATGGCAAAGGTTCCCCATATAGGAAGCATTCACTTTGCCAAACTTATTTAATTTACCTCAACGCCATTCTTAGAAGTTATATACATAGCAGTTTACCGCTGTTATGCCGCTTCTTGCTGATGTCTCTGTGTTACATTCCCATCTGCAAAGGGATGAATGAATTCGAACTCATAATGAAAGCTGCAAGACTTCACGAGCGGATGATATTTCGACTGCTTCAGCCATGTAAACAACTGCTTCATTAATTCTGGCACATACTTCGCAGGTGTCCCCGCATGAATCAGCTCTGTTCTTGCACAAATACCGACATTTCCGCTCCGAAAACTACCCGCTTCCTTCACAAGACCTCCCATCATAATTTTATGGGCCAACAAAAGATTTTTTACACTATACGGATCAAGCACGGATATTCTTTCATAGGCATCATATGCATTCTTTACCTCACGGATATCCTGTGGCGGTCCTAATATCCGCTTTCCGTTGATCACATCCGTAACCTGTTCCAAGGTAAGCGTATTCTGCTCGATCGCCAAAGACGATTATATCGTCTTGATTCGATTTTCCCTGCGAAGAATCGGATTCGGACGCATGGCATCGTATGTTGTGATTGTACCAATATACTCCCCTATCTCTACTATTAAGTTCGTTATCTCCACATTCATCGTAAAAGGCGGTTGATAACTTTCACTCATATTGTTCTCCGAGTCTCATACTTAATTTTGCCCACGCCTCGCAATAGTCGCAATATCGATCAGCGTCATCTCTCCCTGTGACGCCGCATTCTCAAGACTGGACACAAGCGCCGTGGCGGTATCCATCGCAGTGATACAGTTGACGCCGGTCTCGATGGCGGTTCTCCGGATTAAGAATCCGTCTCTGCTCTTATCCCTTCCCTGCGTCGGTGTGTCAATGACCAGATCGATCTTATGGCCTAAGATCAGATCCATGACAGTAGGGGATTCCTGATGAATCTTATTGACTTTTCTCGCTTTCACGCCCGCTTCATTAAGCGCTGCGGCAGTACTCCTCGTAGCATAAATAATATAACCCAGCTTCTCAAAACGGCGGGCTACCTCAATCGCCTCACCCTTATCCGCATCCTTAACGGTAATGATCATCTGTTTATGCTTGGGCAGATTGATGCCCGCGCCGAGAAACGCCTTGTAAAGCGCCTCGTTGAAAGTCCTGGCAATACCGAGACATTCTCCCGTGGACTTCATCTCCGGCCCTAAGCTGATCTCCGCACCGCGGATCTTTTCAAAAGAGAATACCGGCATCTTGATGGCATAATAGTCTGCCGCAGGCTGTAAGCCCGGCTCGTAGCCCAGATCCCGTATCTTCTTACCGATGATCACTTCCGTTGCCAGATCAACGATGGGAATGCCCGTCACCTTACTGATATAAGGCACGGTACGGGATGATCTGGGATTGACCTCGATCACATACACTTCATCGCCCATGGCAATAAACTGAATATTGATAAGCCCGATTACATGAAGTGCCTTCGCCAGTCTTCTGGAATACTCCGTGATCGTCTCCTTCACCTGCTCGCTGACCGTAGGCGCCGGATAGACGGAAATACTGTCTCCGGAATGAACACCGGTCCGCTCGATGTGCTCCATGATACCCGGAATCAGAATGTCCGTACCGTCACACACCGCATCTACTTCCAGCTCTTTACCCTGCAAATATTTATCTACCAGAATCGGATGATCCTGCTCATAGCGGTTGATCACCGCCATAAATTCTTCTATCTCCTGATCGGACAATGCGATCTGCATCCCCTGACCGCCCAGCACATAGGAAGGGCGCACGAGTACGGGATAACCTAACCTGTTGGCAACTGCCTTAGCCTCCTCGGCGGTGTACAC
>JAIDPH010000211.1 GCA_029062885.1 Lachnospiraceae bacterium | reverse complement strand
CTGTGAAATAATACTAATAAAAATCTTGGAAGGAGTTTGGGCTAGTGTATAAAAAAGAAACCATGACTACGGCATTAGATGAAAATATGAGCTATCTGGCTGAAAGATTAGCGCCCGATACCAATTTTGATATAGTATACAGAGTAATAGAAGTAGGCGGCAGGCAGGCGTGTATATACTTCGTAGACGGCTTCTGTAAAGACGAGCTGATGATGAAGATTCTACAGTACTTCATAGACTTAAATCCTGAGGATATGCCGCAGAACGCACATGAAATGGCAAAAAAAGCAACTCCGTATGTGGAAGTTGATTTAAAGGACAAATGGGATGATATTTTTTACAATATCCTATCCGGTGTATTTGCTCTTTTTATTGACGGATACGACAGATGCGTTTTAATAGATTCAAGAACTTATCCGGCAAGAGGCGTGGAAGAACCTGAAAAGGATAAAACCCTTAGAGGCTCCAAAGACGGATTTGTAGAGACAGTTGTTTTCAATACGGCTTTAATACGTCGAAGAATCCGGAGCACAGAGCTTCGTATGGAAATGATGAATGCAGGAAAAAGCTCCAAAACCGACATTGTCCTCTGCTATATGGATAACAGAGTCGACCATGAATTCTTAAATAAAATCAAGAAACGTATTTCAGAAATCAAGGTAGATGCCCTTACGATGAATCAGGAAAGTCTTGCGGAGTGTTTATATAAAAGATGCTGGTTTAACCCTTTTCCCAAGTTCAAATTCACGGAACGGCCTGATACGGCGTCAGCACAGATATTGGAAGGGGATATTATAATTCTCGTAGACAATTCGCCGTCTGCAATGATTGTTCCGACTTCTATTTTTGATATTGTTGAAGAAGCGGATGATTATTACTTTCCGCCGGTCACGGGAACATATCTGCGCCTTTCCCGTTTTGTAATCAGTCTTATGACATATTTGATTACTCCTACATTTCTGCTTTTGATGCAAAGGCCTGAATGGATACCGGAATCATTTCGCTTTATAATGGTTAAGGAGCCTTCAAATATACCGCTTATTGCACAGTTTTTGATATTGGAACTGGCAATTGACGGGTTAAAATTAGCGGCTATCAATACGCCGAATATGCTTAGTACACCGCTCAGCGTTATGGCTGCGCTCGTACTTGGTGAGTTTTCAGTTAATAGCGGTTGGTTCAACTCTGAGGTCATGTTGTATATGGCGTTTGTAGCGATTGCCAACTACACGCAATCGAGCTACGAGCTTGGATATGCGCTGAAATTCATGAGAATTCTCAACCTTATACTGACTGCCCTATTTGGCATATATGGATATGTGGCTGCAATTGTAATATTACTTCTTGCGATCGTATGTAATAAGACTTTGTCGGGTCAAAGCTATATCTATCCGATTCTTCCTTTAAACCCGAGACAGTTAGCCAAAAGATTCTTACGTATGCGGCTTCCTGAATCAAGGGAATAAAATTTATTACTGTTTACCTGTACTTCCGTGTCCGCCTCTGTCTTCATTGCCGAGACTTGTAACTTCTTCAAAAACAATTTTGGGCTGGTTTTCCATAATACGGAACTGGCAGATTCTGTCATTGACGTGAATCTGCGTGTCGCGTACAGCATATACAGGCATGAACCACTGGTCATTGTCTCCGCAGTAAGTGTTATCAACAACGCCCTGATGGTTAGCCTGAATAATACCGAAGTTCTTAAATGTAGAACTTCTCGGAACGACGTGCGCCTCATACCCTTCGGGCAGTTCCATTGCCACGCCTAATGAAACCAATTTAAATTCACCCTTCTTCAAGGTAACATCCTCTGCGGAGCGCAAATCAATCCAGTCCGATTTACCGTCTACATAGGTTAATTTATCTATTTTATCTGTGAAATATTTTATTTTAATTGTTTTCATTTATGCGGCTATTCCCCTCTCTCGCTCATTTATCATTTATCTATGAAGCATTCTGTAAATTCTCTGTGTTTACCATTAGCATCAACAGTGCAGCACCGGAACCGATATATCATCCGATTCCAAAGTTTTTTGCACATCAATCACTCTCTGGTTACTGCTCCCTTTCCATCTCAGCTTAGTATCCTTTAATTCTACCACAAATTCACCGTCTACCAGCACATCTACATATTTCATAAGAGTATCATTCATGATATTCTCCCAGACATCTCCTGTGTAGAGCCAGATTGTCTTATTCGGATATTTTTCTTTAATCTCCATCATGAGACTTCTGACATCGGCTCTATTAGCGGAATGAAGCGGGTCTCCTCCTGAAAAAGTAATTCCAAAAATATATTCTTTTTCTAACTGGTCAAAAATTTCTTGCTTCGCCTTTTCATCAAACGGCAGTCCGCCATCAGGGTCCCAAGTAATCGGATTCTGACATTCCCTACAGCAATGAGAGCAGCCTGCAACCCACAGAACCACCCTCAGTCCGTCCCCATTCAGCATATCGTCCTTAGTAATATTATGATACCTCATATAACCCACTCTCAATCTACTTATTTACATATGTAATTTCGCTTATAATCAGAACTTAGACAAAATAAACAAAATAAGGCGCGATTACGCTTGCGACGAGCGCCGTTTTTGTTTATTTTGGCTAAGTTCGTGACTTGCAAAGCCTGACCTTTTACATACTTTTCCGCTCTGCAATCTCCGCCATCTTGGCATCGCTAAGTCTCGTATCGCCATGGACACGCGAATATGCAAGATACCCATTCATCCTGTCTATTTTCGTCAGGTTACGGCTGCCGCATACAGGGCACACATCCATTTCAAGTTCATGATGTACGCAATCATCACAATAAGCAAGTGACAGATTGACTCCTTCATAAAAGACAATTTACA
>JAIDPH010000210.1 GCA_029062885.1 Lachnospiraceae bacterium | reverse complement strand
GTTGAACATAGATGCTCTTAACCACTCGAAGCGTTATTGTGGCGGCACCTGCTTTTTTCATGGTTACCAGCCCGTTTTTATCTACAGTTACCCTGTCCGGATTGTTGCTTTCCCATTTGAGTTTATCGGGATCTGCTTCCTGGGATTCATCCCATTCCACTGTCAACTGATAAGTATCTCCTGCTTTTCCTTCAATCTTCTGCCCTGCCTCTTTCAGAATCGGCACATCGACTATCGTGATCTTACACTGGGCCTTTTTGTTGCCATCCTGCGCAGTCGCTGTTATCGTTACTGTTCCTTCGTTCTTAAACTTGACAGTTCTGGTGACCGCCCTGTCTCCGTCCACGCCGGAACTCTCAACAGGAATCTCGACTGTCGCAATATTGCTGTTGGATGTAGACCAGATCACAGTCGGATTCGCTATTTTTTCCCAATTGTCCTCCGGTGTGATCGTAGCCGTAAGCTGCACT
The DNA here is from genome assembly GCA_029062885.1 of Lachnospiraceae bacterium. Taxonomy (GTDB): domain Bacteria; phylum Bacillota; class Clostridia; order Lachnospirales; family Lachnospiraceae; genus UBA3282. The sequence continues at coordinate 3,019 of JAIDPH010000210.1, read as the reverse complement.
TCTTTTTCTGCAAGACGCAGCGAAAGGCTGGTCTTGTCTAACGTTATGCTCTTCACATGATTGATCCTGTACGCTTTCTTTTGAATCTTAAAGGAATACGTTTTGGTTCCGCCGTAATCCGCTCTTCCGCGCAATGTTACTTTAGCATTGCCTGCCTTGATATTATTCTTGTATTCCACTATTTCATAACAACCGTTTCTCAATTCATTTCTCTTGTTTTTGGCATCAGTGCTGTTAGTGTATACGTGAATATCGCTTGATGACAATGCTATTTCCTCTCCGGTATATTCCTGCGGATCAATGACAATCTTCAACTTACTGATATTATTTTCGAATATCCGATAAGTCCCGGTAAGAGTCTTCTCATAACAGCCCGTTCCCTGTGCAGTCACCGTAACGGTACTGCCCTTCTGAGGCGGCTGTCCGCTTTCCATATTTTCATATTCATAGGTGAGCTCTTTGACATAGTCTGTTCCCGCAGCCAGCTTCTTACCATTCACATCTTTAATCGTGACGGTTGACTTCCATGCATTTTGTTTCGTACTGTACGGTTTATCCGGAATTGATATGGATGCCAAACCGATGTTGCCCGTCGTTACCTGAAGCGGCACGGTTTTGGTATATCCCTTATAATTTCCTTTACCGGTAATCTCACAGCTCATGATTGTACCCGGATTTTTATTATCTTTTACTTTTACCGTATAATCAGTTTTGTTTTTCAGAACAGTTCTTTCCTGATCTTTTATGACAAAATCCGGCACCGCGCCGCCTTTTTGATAAGCGACCTCCAGAGCCCCGCCTTTATCCGTTACATTCTTTCCCCAGACAATCGTCAGATCCTTCTCAGCATTATTGGGCGTGATCTCATATTTTTGCTTAAGCGTCCCTTTATATCTGCCTTTACCGGTAAAAGTAACCGTCACCTTCCCGACTTTCTTGGCATTGCTGTATTTTACGGTATAATCTTTCCCTTCCGTAAGGGTTTCTTTCACTTCCTCTGCTTCATACGTCAGTACGCCTGTTTTCTCCTGAAATATTCCGCCATACTTATTCACCGTTTTCTGTGAAAAAGGTATGCTTGCTTTCCACTGCTCGCCTAACGCGGCATCCCCGATACTCCGGTCGCCTACCAGCTTCAAATTCACATTTTTACTGCCGCGGTAATCGGCGCTCCTGCCGGCTTCCGAAGGATATACCGTCACATAGGCTCCCTCTATACCATTCGCAGAGACTTCATAGTCATAAAGAGATTCGTCCAGAATCCGCCCGCCTAATTTGAGCTCAGCAATCGTTATATCGGATTTGGATAAAGGCACCCCATGATATTCATACTGCTTTTGTCCAAGCTTCACCGACGCGGAACTGAAACTGCGATTTTTATCTTTCAAAATGACAAGCTGCATTTGGAAAGACCCCGTAAAGTTACCGATACCGTTTACAGTATAATTGTATATCTCCCCCGGCTTATAAGAATCTCCTTTTCTATAGTCCGCCGACTGTCCGTACTCCTCCGCCAGCTTTTCGGACAGAATCGTATAATCACAGACAAAATCTTTATTCGCTGCCAGTTTTGTCTTGCCAAACATCAGAACCGGACTGGGAATCTTCAAATTCTTGCTGTAATTAACCGTCTGTTCATACCCCGGCGAGCGGTTGACCTCATTGTCGGTTCCGTCAGCAGCTTCTTTGTCAGTGTTATAGATATCAATATCATTTATATTTAAAGGCTTAATCGTATAATATAAGGTCACACTGCCGCTGTACTGCCCCTTCAGGTTGATGGTAACACTCGGCGCTATGGCGGCATTATAGACCGCGGCATTAATATTATTCTTATAACTCAGGGTATAATCCGTCTTTTCCAGTAATAGTGTATCCTTATAATAAACGCGGATGTCCTGCGTGATTTTCTGCCCTGTATAAATAAAATCTTCGCTTTCTCTCTTGAAACCGGCCACCCAGATATCCCCGGATAAGTCAACGAGCTTATCATTGGTATCTGCAGGCGCAACCTCCACCCGGGCAACAGCCGTTAAGCCGTCACACTCCGCAGTAATATATGTAATTCCCTCCGCCTTTGCCTTAATCTCACCGGTTTCATTTACGGTAGCAACGGCTTCATTACTGCTTTCCCACACAACCTTTGCCTGAATATTTTCCGGCGCAGTCGTTGCGGTCAATTGCTCCGTGCCGCCCGGCTGCATGGTTATAGCGGTTTTGTCTAATACAATCTCACTGATATGTTCTTCCGCCTCCAGTTGTACCGTATCGCTTTCGGAAAGCACAGAAGCCTCATCTGCAATATCATTTTCGGAAACCGTAATAATATCTGCTGTTATTTCATCTGATTCGGAATTTTCCTGATCAATGTCTTCCGGCACTTGCTCTGCAGCGCTGTCTTCCGCCAACGCACCGTCTCCGTTCTCCTCCTGATCTGTGTCTTTTGCATCGTGAATATCGTCTGTTATTTTATCTGTATCTATCGTATCATCCTGTGCTTGCTCTATATCGGTATCATCATTTTGAAGCAGAAACGGAACCGTTGCTGCCGCATAAAAATCTTCGTCCTTATCTTTTCCTGTTCCCAAATAATATGCCGCCCGAATATAGTAGTCGTAATCATCCTGCTCTGCCTCTTCCCCAGAAGCAATCTCTATCATTTTATAGTAATCGCTCTCTTCGTCCTCGTTCTCTGTCATTATAAAATACGGCGAGTCAGACACAACCTCAAAGTTCGTCCAATCATCTTCTTCATTCATAAGAATAGCGCTGCCCGCTGCCGTTCCTTTCTCTCCCCGGAGAATACTCCAAAGCAGCGTACCGTTTTCTTTCTGTTCGGGTATCATATTAATGTCGTAATTGGCAAATAATACCAGACAGTCCGCCACATCAAAAGCAATCGGTAAATCGTATACAAATTCGGAATCATTCGGATCAGGAAGGTTTTCGCCCTTTTTGATCTGTCCGATATGTAAAGTCGGTAACTTCATTTCCGTATCTGTCTCAGAGTCTGTAACCT
>JAIDPH010000021.1 GCA_029062885.1 Lachnospiraceae bacterium | reverse complement strand
GGTCAATATGATCGGACTGCATGCCTGCCAGGCGGCATATGAGACGGGCAGAGAGTGGCTGGAAGAATTAAAGGTTTATCTGAGGGATAATCTGGATTTTGCCAGAGATTTCTTAGAAAAAAATCTGCCGCAGATCAAGTTGATTGAACCGGAAGGAACTTATCTGATCTGGCTGGACTGCCGTGAATTAGGGCTTACGGAGGAGAAGCTGGAGCATCTGATCGTCCACGAAGCGAAGCTGTGGCTGGATGCCGGGTCGATTTTCGGCAAATCGGGTGAAGGGTTTGAACGGATCAATATCGCCTGTCCGCGGGCGGTGCTGAAGGAGGCGCTTGAGAGGCTGCGGGGAGCGGTGGAGAAATATGCTTAGAATTTTTTGAACAGAGGAAATGAGTTGAAAGGCTCGTTTCCTTTTTGCTATAATATAATAAGTGCATAAGAAAAAGTGTCCGATGAAATCGGACATAGAGCGCGTAGCGCGGGCTTGCGAATGCAGATGCAAATATGAAGGAGAAATCAGTATGAAATACTTGGTGATTGGTGCGGGAGGCACGGGAGGCAGTATAGGCGCTTATATGACGGAGGCGGGTAAGGATGTGACGCTCATAGCGCGGGGAGAACATCTGCGGCAGATGCAAGAGCATGGTCTGCGTATGGAGACGACGAAGAAAGGGAATTATACCGTGCAGCCTGTTAAGGCCACGGATATGGAGCACTACGATGAACAGCCGGATGTTATTTTTGTCTGTGTAAAAGGATACTCGCTGGAGGACACGATTCCTTTCATTAGGCGTGTGGCAAAAGATGACACGATTGTCATTCCGATATTAAATATATATGGAACGGGCAGCAGAATGCAGGAGAAGCTGCCGGGATTGTTGGTGACGGACGGATGTATTTATATTGCGGGAGAGATCAAGGAACCCGGTGTGATTCTGCTTCGCGGAGACATTTTCAGAATCGTCTATGGCGTGCGTGATCAGAGGGAACTCCGACCGGAGCTTTTCGAGGTGGCGAAAGATTTAAAGGACAGCGGAATCGAAGGTGTGCTGTCGGATAATATCAGACGGGATGCGCTGCAGAAGTTTGCTTATGTATCACCGATGGCGGCATGCGGATTGTACTACCATGTGTCAGCGGGTGAAGTGCAGAAAACCGGAGACGCGAGAGATACTTTTGTGAAATTAATGCGGGAGATCGACGCGCTGGCGCTGGCGATGGAAGTGCCTTTTCTCGTGGATATCGTAACCATCAATCTGCAGATTCTTGACACTCTGAATCCTGAGGCAAGCACCTCTATGCAGCGTGATGTCTATGCGGGCAAAGCGTCCGAGATTGACGGGCTGATCTATGAGGTGGTACGGATGGGACAGCGTTACGGTGTGCCCACACCTACCTATGAGATGGTGGCGGACAAGGCAAGAGCGGATGGGCTTGCGTGAGAAATACTACATACCGAAAAGAAAAAGGTGCTAAAGGGTGCGATTTTTGATCCAAGAAACAAAGCGATTATGATGATGTTTAATATGATCGGAATCGGAGAATGTGCAGGGAGTGGAGTCCCGGATATTTATGATGTTTAGGAAAATCAGGGATGAATTGCACCACAAGTTATAGTGGAGTATTCTCCAGACAGAACAATTTTGAAATTGTTGTTAAGGGCGATCCCAAAAAGGTGACGGAAAAAACGACAGAAAAAACAAAAATACGAATGACAACGATTATGGAAAGAATGCAGCTGGACATGAAATATAAAGTAGAAGAGATGTCAGGATTGCTTAATGTTGGAAGAAGCAGAACAAGAACACTGCTAAAAAATAGCGGCAGAAGGCGAAATTCCGGAAACTGGAGTAACTAAAATGAAAAGATATAAACTTAATAAATAAGTGATATAGTATATTTTGAAGTTGGGAGATAGTAATTTTGAATATTGAAAATGCAAAGCAACTATCGTATGAAAGTATTCGTAAGATGTATAAGACCTATTTGGAAGGTCAAGAGTTGGGGCGTAACACAGTACAGACGATGTCTGGCGATACATTTTATTTATGGAATAATGTCGGTCGAGATGAATTTTGGGAAGCTGTTACCTCGAATGATTTTGAGACAGATGCGAAAGAAGCATTGCTGAAAGCACTTACAGATAATTCAACGGGAAATGTCTCGTCTTTGGTTAATGGGTATCTTGCAACATTGCGAAAGTTCCGTAACTATGTTTATTCAGATGATATAGATGTGCCAGAACTGGATGGAACGAAAGCTTTGAAGGATTTTCTTTTGGACATTGAGTGCTTGGATTCGTTGTCTGAATGGACGGGCAAGTTCAACCTTTTTGATATTCTAAGGATTACAAGAACAGAAATACGACACAGCAATATGCTTGCATGGTTACTTAGTCCAAATGAGAATCATGGATTAAGTGACAGCGTAATAAGAGGATTCATTCATCATGTTGTAACACCTTTTTCTGAAGTGGCAGATGTATTTGACACTCTGCTTATGGATTGCCATGATTTTGTGATACAACGGGAATGGCATAACATAGATGTGCTGGCAGTATCAGTCAATGAGAAATTTGTTCTTTGCATTGAGAATAAAATTGATTCGAATGAGCATGACAATCAGTTAAACAGATATCGGAAGATTGTAGAGGATACATATCCGGGATATAAGAAAATGTATATTTATCTTTCACCGGAAGGCATTGAGGCAAGTGACTCGGAATATTGGTGTTCGATGTCGTATCAAGATGTACTTAAAATTGTAGAAAATGCAAGACAGAAAATTAAATTGATTCCTGAGGCAGGGTTGTTGATTGATAATTATATTGATACCATTAGGAGGGATATTGTGGGAGATGAAAAATTAGCGGAGGTATGTGCAGAAATCTATGCAAAACATCAAAAGGCATTAGATTTGATTTTTGAGAATAGACCGGACAAAGTATCTAACCTTGCAAACATTATTAAGGCATGGGCGATTGAAAAGACCGAGAAGGGTGAGATAGAAGTCACGTTGGATAAGTGTGGAAAATTGTATATAAGATTTAAGACTGCGTATATGTCATCAATAATGCCTGATTCGGAAGAACCGGATAGCGGATGGAGCACGCCTAATCATTACTTTTACGAAATCAGAAATATTGATGGTAAAGAATTTTTCATTCAGCTGTCGCTCAGTGCAAAGAATATTACTGATCATCAGAGAGAAGTGTGTGACAGAATTAATGAGCATTTTCCCTCAAAGCAACAGAAACAAAACTGGCAATGGCGTACGCCGTTTGTAACTAAACATAGCAAAGTAGATGAAGAATTGTCAGAAGATAAGATCTATGAGCATTTGGATAAGAGACTGGAAGAGGTCAAGGCATTCGAGGAGAAGCTGAAAGGCATATTTGCAGATTGAGTATATCTTCATAAACATTGCGGATACGGGTACATTCTATTATTTGTCTAAGCAGACTGATTATTAAATTTTGAGGTGGTGAAGGAATTAAAGGAAAGTGAAACGGAGTTTGAAGAAATAGCTGACTAATATGAGTTTAAATATATTAATCCGGTTGATAAAAGGCCATTATTGGGATTTAATAAAGGGTAAGGGAAGTAAGGAATTAATAGCGGAAGGTTGTCGACTATGGAATGAGCGAAAGTAACATCAAAAGGCCAGGTTACGAGACCTGTTGCAATCAGAAAAATGTTTGGAATACGTGAAGGCAATAAACTTCTTTTTGCAGAGGAGGATAAGAAAGTTGTCCTGATGAATGCTTCAACAAACGCTTTACTAAAAGCGCAAGAAGCTTTTGAGGGCGCGGCGGAGGAGTTAGGCATTAAGAATGAGCAGGATGTTGTAAGCCTTGTAAAAGAAATCTGCGCGGAAAGAGGAGAGCAATATAAATGCGAGTAATGTGGATACAAATATTTGATTTATGAACGCATGGCTAAAGTACATTCTTCGGGAGCCAGAAAGGACAAACAATATATGGAAATTACACAAAAGAAATTCAAAGAGAAATATTTGGCAGGAGAAATTGAGTTTGAAGAAATCGATGACTACAGTCAGGATTGGGGA
>JAIDPH010000209.1 GCA_029062885.1 Lachnospiraceae bacterium | reverse complement strand
TTCCTGATCGTCCGGATCCTTGTATTCAATATCATGATTCAAGTAATCCGATTGTAACAACGGATCTGCTTTTTTCTTCAAGGGATTAGAGCAGCCGCTAAGTCCCAAGATGAAAACAAGACCAATGATCAATACCCGAAATGAACTCATACGACATTTGTCAATTGTTCGATTCTTTTCATACTGTCCACCATAACTATTTTTGCTTAAAATTTGAGAATCGCAACAGAGTTATCTTTTGCGCCGGTCACGGCAGTTGGAGCGCATTGATCTTATCCGCTATGGGAAGAACCAGATTACCGGTATCAAGCCTGTCGTCATCCAATAAGGACTGGGGCAATTCAATCACGTCTAAGTGGCATACGATGCCGCGCTGGCTGGCCAGTTTGATGAGTGCCAGTCCCCGAGTGTCAATGGTAACAGGAGAAATTCTGGCTTGACGGCGCAGCAGTTTGACGCCCTTTTCCATATATTTATTGAAAATTTTCTCGTTCCCGTGCGCTATGGCCCACATGCACTGATTTGTTTCATTGTATTTGGGAAAATCCTCCGGGTTCTCGGGCAGCATTGCCTGTGCACGCTCATAGTCCTGCAATAACAGAGCTCCCTCCAGCGTGTCCTCGGCCGCAATGCGCAACGCCAATTCCGGCTCATTGGCGAGAATTGCAGTATACGTGTAAGTAAAGTTCTTTTTCTTAAAGTCGTAAGGCATACCGCTGTTGAAAATTTGATGAGAGAATCCTCTTTCCAACAGGCGGTATATCAGTTCACCGGACAATGCAGCCAGATAGTGATATTCCTTTGCCTTATGGGCGTCAATGTCAATTTGCAGGTAATAATCCGCATAAGAAGTATAGTGTATCCAAAAATCTCTAAGGCTGTTAATGATCCAATCATATTGCTGTTCTTGAATTCGCTGATCCAGTCTTTGATTGATGATTTCCCAGGAACTCTGTCCCTCATAATTCCCCGACAGCACTCGCTCCCATCTGAGCCGTGTGCGTTTCAGTTCCTCATCGACGGCTTTTATGCTATAGGTTAATGGACTTCGCATATAACTACCTCCTATGTAACAATGATTAAATTGTCAACACTGTTATTTTACCACAAACGCACACACAATTCCACCAAATCTCATTGATTATGGTTTGCTTCCTACTTTTGAATAAAATACAGCGGTAAATCTGTGATAGGTTTACCGCTGATACATTTCTTCAATAATTTACATTGCCTGTTTTGAATTAGTACAAATGCTATATTTTATCCCATATTTAGATAACAATTCAATATTTCTTTTTCGTTCCACATTAAATTCAAATACCCACTTAATATTATAATAGAGAAATTTGAGTGTTGGTTTGGAATTGTACTTTTCCTTTCCTGCCCTTTGCCTGATCCAACGTCTGAAGTAAGCGCTTAATAAAGTAACGCCTACTAATCTAAAGAGGATGGTTTATAACACCATCCCCATCAATAGCTCCTATTTACATTGCTCCTGTACTTCCGGTGACCACGGCATTAATTCGTCCAGTTCCTCCGGATATTGTTGCCACTCACTACCTGGCATGTATAAAAGCAAAATCTGAAGATATGCATATACATTGAGTCCATTTGCTTTGGCTGTCTCAACAAGACTATATACTGCAGCAGATGCACTGGCCCCTTTGGGCGAGTCCGCAAAAAGCCAGTTCTTACGCCACACAGTAAATGGACGGATGGCATTCTCTGCCGCATTGTTTGACAAGGAACATCTTCCATCAAGAAGATAGTTCTCCATATATGGTTTCTGATTCCGGGCATAGATCACTGCTTTACCAAGAGCAGACCATTTTAAAGTGTTTAGTGAATCAAGCCAGCACCAAAAAGCCTCAAGAACCGGTTTTTCCAATTCAAGGCGCTTACAGAACCGTTCTTCAGGTGACAGGTCTTTTAAACTGTCTTCCACGGCGAATAGTTTATCGCAGTACTGCCGGCCTATTTCAGCACTGGTTGGTGGACCATCCTGCTTTTTCATGGGAATGGCTTCCACGAACTTTCGTCTCAGGTGTGCCCAGCACCCAACTCTCGTGATACTCTTAAGTTTATTATAACCAGAGTATCCGTCTGAATGGACATAACCTTTAAAGTCCTTCAGATAAGTGGCTGCATGGTCGCCATTTCTGGATGGCTGGTAATCATAAAGGATAATGGGAGGTTTTCCATCGTTGCCACTGCGGTATAACCACATATAAGATCTGTTCTGCGGCTTCTTACCATCTTCCTTTAACACCTGGACAGGAGTCTCATCACAATGGATGATATCTCTTTTCAAAAGTTCTTTACGCAGGTGTTCTACGACAGGCATCAGATGATCCTGGCTGCTGCGGATAATCCAGTTCGCCATGGTGGCACGGCCAAGACCGATACCGATCTGTTCCCAGTCTTTTTCCTGTCTGTATAGAGGAATACTGTTTACGTATTTCTGATACATGACCTTGGCAACAGAACTTGGAGACGCCAGAGAATGGTTTAAAACAGACTTAGGTGTAAAAGCCTTTTTAATAAATGGCTTCCCTTTGTGCTTGCATGCCGGGCACTCGCAAGCCTGCTGCATATATCTGATGATCTTTACTTTGGCAGGTATATACTCAAGTTCGTCACGAACTTTGACATAACCAATCTCTTTGAGGCCAGAGCCGCACTGCTCACAGAACATATCGTCCGGATGGATTATGCATGGAACTTCCTCAATAGGCAGATCCCTTAGCAGTTCCTCCCGTTTGGTCTTTGCATTCTTCCTGACAATACCGCCTTTGCGTTCATAGAACGGTTCTTTACTGTTCGGATCAGCTTCAACCTCGGCTTCATTAAACAAAGATAACTGTCCCGCGATCTGGACAGTTGTTTTTTCGCTGGAAGAGCCAAACTTCTCCCTGCGCAGTAAAAGGATCATTTCAGTAAGATTGCTTACCTGATTCTGTAAGTCTTTTATGGTGTTTTCAAGGTGCTCGATATAGGCATCTTTTTCGTTCATAATAGGTATAATCCTTTTGCTTTTGATAGTCTGATTATACCACAAAAATGTCGAAAAAGCCAGTAAAATCAATGGTTTGGGATGCTTTTGAGCTAACAGAAATCACCTTTTATGGCAGGTTTAATTACCTGTTTTTGTTCAATCTGTAACCCTTCCATCAGCCAGCGGAACTGCTGCCAGGATATGGGTTTTGCTTCCGCTTCATTACGAGGCCATTTAAATGATCCGTTCTCCAGTCTCTTATAAAGCAGGATATAACCGTCGCCTTCCCATAGGAGAGCTTTCATACGGTTTCTGTTCCTGCCACAGAAAAGGAACAGGGTATTTGAAAACGGATCCAGATGGAACTG
>JAIDPH010000208.1 GCA_029062885.1 Lachnospiraceae bacterium | reverse complement strand
TTTTTATACTATTCCATTTGCAGTATCCTTTTATTATTCGATGGTGGATAATCCCATCACCAAAGAATACTGCGGATTGGGGAATTATATGGAACTGTTTCAGAATCCCTATTTTATGAAGGGATTAAAAAATACGGCATTGTTTATGGCGGTCAGTATTCCGCTGAATATCCTTCTTTCCCTGTGCATTGCACTTGGGCTTCGGGGGATGAAACAACATTCCGGTATGTTCAATTTGTTTTTTTTTAATCCCGTTGGCAATCCCCTCTGCTACGGCTGCCTTTTTCTGGCAGAATTTTTTCGGGCTGCATGGGACATTGAATAAATTTCTGGCGGCATTTCATATAACTGGTGTGGACTGGCTGAACTGCAAATACAGCATGCTGGTCATGGTGCTTATATTTATCTGGAAAAATATCGGGTATGATATGACTCTGTTTTTAAGCGGACTTTCCAACATACCGGAGCAGTACTATGAGTATGCAGATATGGAGGGGGCGGGCAGATGGTGGAAGCTTAAGCATATCACACTGACCTACCTGATGCCGACCACATTTGTTGTAATCATTATGACGGTGGTAAATTCCTTTAAAATCTTTAAGGAAATTTATATCATGACAGGCGAATACCCGCCGGACAGCCTGTATGTGCTGCAGCATTATATGAACAATATGTTTTTATCCCTGAATTATCCAAAGCTTGCCAGTGCAACGTATATCCTGACGGCTGTAATTGTATTATTTGTGGCATGTATCTTTATGGCTGAGAAAAAAGTTTCGGAAAATCTGAGCAGTTAAAGGAGGCAGGGCAGGATGATGAGAGATAAAAAAGCGGGGACAAAGATCAGTTATGTGTTATTTTTGATGGTTGCCGTAGTCTATTTGGCACCGTTGGCGGTTACATTAAGCAATTCTTTTATGAGCAAGTGGGAGGTTGAAAAAAATTACGATACTGCCTCGGACAGATATATTGATATGAATGTCATACCTGAAAAGGTAACGTTATCCCAGTATTCCCAACTGCTGATAGACAGTCCGGTATACCTGAATATGTTCTGGAACTCGGTAAAGCTTGTGTTGCCGATTGTTTTTGGGCAGCTCATCGTGTCTGTTTTGGCAGCTTATGCGTTTACGGTATTGAAATTCAGGGGAAAAGAGGTAGTATTTCTTTTTTACATTATCGTAATGCTTCTGCCGTTGCAGGTTACCCTGATGCCGAATTATATTGTGGCAGACTGGTTGAATATCAAGGAAAGTTATCTAGCTATTATTTTACCGGCGGTATTTAATCCCTTTGGGGTCTTTTTGCTAAGGCAGTATATGAAGAGCATGCCGCCATCCTATATTGAAGCGGCACAGATGGATGGGGCAGGGCATGGAAGGATTTTATGGTCCGTTGTCCTGCCGATGGTAAAGCCCGGTCTGGCAGCAGTGGCTATGCTGACATTGTTAGATTACTGGAATCTTATTGACCAGGCAGTTGTCTTTATACAGGAAGCAGATAAGCAGCCGTTATCCACATTTCTGGCACAGATTAACAGCGGAGAGCTGGGGCTTGCATTTGCCGGTTCCACATTTTATGCAGTTCCGGTGGTGCTTATATTGTTTTATGGACAGGATTTTTTGAAGAAGGGAATTGCAATCACGGGAATGAAATAAGGATAGGGAAGGAATGAGAAAATGGATAAGGAAAAGAAAAAGGGTAAAGAAGTAAAAGCGGATAGAGAAGAAAAAAAGAATAGAGGAGGGGAAGAGAGCAGGAAAGAAAAAACAGATAAAGAAGAAAACGGAAAACGGATTGTTGGTAAGGTATTTATAGGTTTTGTTGTAATCACGGTGTTGTTGACCTTTTTTTCAAAATCACTTTATAGTTACCGCCTGCCTGTTGTTACGGTCACATCACCCAAACAGGGAAAACTGGATTTTTCAGTAGAGGGAGCGGCAAAAATATCCTATGCACAGAGTACACCCTATTATCCGGAGATGGATGGTAAGATAAAGG
>JAIDPH010000207.1 GCA_029062885.1 Lachnospiraceae bacterium | reverse complement strand
AATTCATAGGGGGTTGCATCCTGTATTTCCGGTGTTTTCCACCTTAATAATGATTCGCACTCTACGATTCTTTTGGTTTTTGCGTCAAGTATGGGTTGGAAATATAATTCAAAGCCTTCAAAATTGTTATGTATGCTTTGAGTCAACGCCTCGTGGAGTTTACTTATGCGGTTATGACGCTGTGAGATTATATCGGAAAATTCAGCAATCAACCCTTGCTTTTGCTCTTTGGCATATTCCAGTGAATGTTCCAGATTACTCATCAGGGTATTGAAATCTGTTCCGTTATCCGGGTAAGATGCAAGACCGGCTGAGACGGAAAAGCTTTTAAGGCCTCTGATATTCATACAGTAGTTGTTAATATTATCAAAAAGCTTTTTTAATTCCTCTTTAGAGCCGTTAGGTGATAAAATAATAAACTCATCGCCCTGAAGACGATAAACTCTGTCATTTTTGTCAACCAGCTGCTCAAGGCATTCTGCCAATGCAATCAGCACTTTGTTACCATATAGATAACCGTTTGTGTTGTTAATCTTCCTGAATGCATTTATACCGAGAAGAAGCATAGCGCCGTTCCCTGTGGAAAAGTCATATTTCTGCATTTCATAGCTTGTCAGCAAATGAGTAAGCGGGTCATATTTATTCTGATTATCAAGTCTGGTCATAAGCCCCGCAAAAACAACAGGATGTCCGTCTTCTGCGGAGATTACACTGCCTTTACACTCTAACCACACATAGTCATTGTATTTATTTTTAGCACGGTATTGGCAGCTATGGCGGCTGGATGCGCCTGAAAATACGGCTTCAATATCTTTAAGGTACAAAGCGCGGTCATCGGGATGTATGCGCTCCATCCATTTTGCGCCGGCGCCTTCTATATATTCACCTTCAAGATTAAAATAATCCACGGTATTTTTTGACCATCTTGATAAATCCGATTCCATATCACATACATAAATGTAAATATTATCAGAAGCGTTTGCAAAAGACTCAAACAATTCGTTCTTCAAAATACTCTTTGCCATATGCATTTATTCCTTTCAGTAAAATATGTTAATAATTCAGCGTATGTATTTTTATTTTACCATAGTTTGACAAAAACGGGAACGTGGTTTAAATAAATTTCTTTACTATCATGATTAGATATAGTAAAATGAGGCTGTGATGAGTATAAAATTATATGATTTAAACGATATGGTAAAGGCAGGCTGCAATGACTGCAAAGGCTGCTGCGAATGTTGTCAGGGAATGGGACAGTCCATTGTGTTAGACCCTTATGACATATGGCAGATAGAACACGGTTTGAATTGTACGTTTGCAGAACTTTTACAAGAAAAAGAGCTGATAGAGCTTAATATAGAAGACGGACTTATTCTTCCTAATTTAAAAATGCAGGGGTCTATGGAGAAATGTGGATTTTTGAATGAAGAGGGAAGATGCAGTATACATGCATTCAGACCCGGTTTATGCAGGCTGTTTCCGCTTGGCAGGAATTATGAGAATCATGGATTACAATATTTTCTGCTGAAAGATGCCTGTAAATGTACAAGCATGACTAAAGTTAAGGTAAAAAAGTGGCTGGAATTACAGGATAGCAGAAGATATGAGGAGTTTCTGATTAATTGGCATGGTTTAAGAAGCAGGATTAAAGACAAGTTTGCAAACTTGGAAACTGATGTGGAAGCAGGCTTATCTGACATGGATATTATGAAAGCGCTAAATATGAAGTTTCTGCATATTTTCTATGAGACACAATATTCGGCAGATGATTTTTATAGACAATTCGATGAGAGAGCAGCGTTTTTTAGCAGTATGAGCACAGAAGGAGCGGGAATAATATAATAAACAAGCGTGCCTGCATTGATTTGTCTATATTATGCAATGATATTGCGAAATAATATGAAAGGGTGAAAACAATGAAAACAAGAACGAAGAGAACATTTTCTACTTTAATGGCAGCGATAACTCTGATATTGTGCATGTCAGTATGCACAGCATGCGGAAAGACGCAGGAGAATGCGAATATTGAGGGAGAACTGACGGATATTCTGGCGCAAATCTATGAGGCGGCGGATTTGGATTCCGAGACGAAGGAAGCTATGGCAGAAAGGTATATGAGTGATGTACTTACAGAAGACAATGCTGCATTGTTTTTAGGTACTTCCGAGGTATCTTATACGGAAGGAATCGTATCGGTTCCGTTGATGAATGTAATTCCATATCAATGTGTATTACTGCGCGTCAATCCGGACGATGTTGATTCGGTTAAAACGCTTTTATTGGAAAATGCAGACTTAAATAAGTGGATATGCGTAAGTGCTGATAAAGCTGAAGCAGAAAGCATAGGAGATTTGGTATTGTTCGTAATGGGAGAAGAGAATGTAGCCGATGCCATAGTTGCCTCTTTTAAGGCACTAAAATAATAATGTGAAAATAGAGCATGATTAAAATAAACCCAAACGGAGCGATTTCGCTTGCGGTGAGCACCGTTTGGGTTTATTTTTAATATGACTTAACTTCTTTCCACAATTCATTGTATAATAAATCGCCGTCTTCACCCAGATATTTATATGCTTCCAGATTCTGATATTTTGATAAATCAGGGAAAGCGATTGGAGAATTTTTGATTTCTTCATCCTCAATAAGCGCTTTAGCAGCATCGTTAGGAGTGGAATAGGTGATATATTCAAAGTTCAATAGCGCGATGTCCGCGCGGCACATGAAATCAACGAATTTCTCTGCATTTTCTTTGTTTGGCGCATTTTTTAAGATTACCCAGGAATCAATCCAAACGTTGGTTCCTTCTTCGGGAATGACATATTCCAAATCAGGATTTTCATACTGTGTATAGATTGCCTCTCCGGAATATATAACTCCTATAGCAGCTTCACCGCCAATCATTTTATCACGGACCTGATCGATGACATATGCCTGAACCAGAGGCTTTTGTGCAATCAAAGTGTCTTTAACGGTCTGCAGTTTATCCGGGTCAACTGTATTCAGAGAATAGCCGTAAAGTTTTTCTACTACCATAAAGGCGTCACGAACAGAATCCTGCATAAGGATTTCATCTTCATATTTTTCATCCCAGAGCTGCGCCCATTTTGTTATAGGTTCATCTACCATTGTCTTGTTGTAGAGAATTCCTACGGTTCCCCAACAGTATGGGATAGAATATTTATTTCCGGGATCAAAATCTTCGGACATTTCCCAATACTGACTGCCTATATTTGCTTTTGCATTTGGAATTTTGTCATAGTCTATTTCCGCCAATAATCCGTTATCTATCATTTTATTAATCATATAGTCAGAAGGGCAGACTACGTCATAGTTTGCTGCGCCCGCAGCTATTTTCGGATACATGGTTTCATTTGTCTCAAATTCATCATATATTACTTTGATACCGGTTTCTTCCTCAAACATTACAAGAACATCAGGATCTATGTATTCGCCCCAGTTGTATACGATAACTACACCGTTTTCTCCTGGCTTTGGAAGTCCGCATCCGGTCATTAGAGTCATAAACGCAGCTGACAGGGCTAAAATCAATATTCTTTTAAACTTATGCCTATGTAATTTGCGCATCTTTATTACCTCTTCCTCATGCTTTCTGCTTTTTAGTCGGTGTCATATTTACCAGAAACAGCAGTACCAGCACTGTCACGAATATAATCGTGGAAAGTGCATACATTTCAGGCTTAATACCTTTTCTTACTTCTGTATATATTTTGGTTGACAGTGTATCCACACCTGCACCCTTGGTAAAATGAGTAATGATAAAGTCATCAAGCGACATTGTAAACGCCATCAGGAATCCGGATAAAATTCCGGGCATTAAGTCGGGAAGGGTAACCTTGAAAAAAGCGGTTATTTGTGAAGCTCCTAAATCCAATGCCGCTTCATAAGTATGCGGATTTAACTGTGACATTCTCGGCATGATACTCAAAATCACATAAGGAATATTAAATGTAATATGTGAAAGGAGAATCGTACCAAATCCGAATTTAAGTCCCATACTGATAAATAACAGCATTAGTGAAATACCGGTTACGATATCCGCATTCAGCATGGGGATATTGGTGACGCCCATCAGAATTATTCGCGGTTTACGCTTCATTCTGCTCATGGATACACAGGTAATCGTACCGATTATGACTGCAACTATAGAAGATATCAGGGCAATCAGCAGAGTATTTCCGAGTGCATTAAGGATGGTTTCGTCTTCCAGAAGGGCAACATACCATTCAAATGTAAAGCCTCCCCATTTGGCTCTTGTTCTGCTTTTATTAAATGAAAGCACTATCAATGTGCCGATTGGCGCATTGAGAAAGACAAAAATCAGCGCTATATAAAATTTCCTGAGTATTTTCATAATTATTTACCTCACTTTTGTGTTGCGGTATACTACAAAACAGAACCGGTTCCTTCTTTATCAAACAAAGAAGTAATAATCATATTGATGATAATAAATACCATCAGAATAATGGACAGACCGCTTCCAAGATGCCAGTTGCTGGCCTGAGTGAATTCCTGCTCGATTACATCACCGATTAGCAGGACTTTACTGCCGCCAAGCAGTGTACTGATAACGAAAGTGGTGAGAGCCGGAACAAATACCATAGTAATACCGCTGATGATGCCAGGTACTGACAGGGGGAGTATTACACGGAAAAAAGTCTGTATCTTATTTGCACCCAAATCTTTAGCCGCATTTATAACATTTTCATCAATCTTAGACAAAGCGTTATACAGGGGCAGCACCATAAACGGCAGAAAGTTATATACCATGCCAAGGATAATCGCATACGGCGTATTGATAATATGCATATTCGGAAGACCTAAGAAAGAGAGTATGCTGTTTATTACTCCTCTTTTTTCCAACAAAGTCTGCCATGCAAGCGTACGAAGTAAAAAGTTCATCCACATAGGAAGAATAAAAATCAGGATGATAAAGCCGTATTGCCCGCCTTTCATATTAGTAAGTATCATTGCAAGCGGATAGGCAAGCACAAAGCATAAAACGGTACTCATTATGGATAACATGATGGAGCGCCAGAGAGCCCTTGCATGCCCGATTGAAGCAATCGCGGTAATATTTTCCAGCGTAAAAGCTCCTGTTTTATCCGTAACGCCATAGTATATAATCATGCACAATGGTATAACAATGAACAGCGCTGACCACAAAGTATAAGGAGCTGCCAATAATTTACTTTTAGATTTCAATTGCTACCGCCTCCTCATCTTCAGATTCAGGCTTATTCATAATCTGGATATTGAATGGGTCTACCCTTATGCCGACTTCTTTTCCGACGGGAAAGAGGGTAGTGGAATGAACCAGCCATTCAAAACCGTTTGCCATAACTTCCATTTCATAGTGTACGCCCTTGAAAATCAAATGCGTTACGACGCCTTTAATCGTACCATCTTCCGGCGCTATTAGTTCAACATCTTCCGGACGGATTACGACATCCACAGGTTTATTGGTTCCAAAACCCGTATCTACGCAGGCGAATTTAGCTCCCAGAATTTCAACTAATTTATCTTCAATCATAGTAGCGCCAATTATATTACTGTCACCTATGAAATCCGCAACAAAAGCATTTTCAGGTTCATTATAGATAGATTCAGGAGAGCCAATCTGCTGAATATAACCCTGATTCATGACTACAATCTTATCAGACATGGTTAAGGCTTCTTCCTGATCGTGGGTAACATATATAAAGGTAATTCCTAATTCGTTCTTCATGCGTATAAGCTCATACTGCATTTCCTGACGAAGCTTTAAATCAAGGGCTCCTAAGGGTTCGTCTAACAGTAGTACCCTGGGTTCGTTGACAATAGCCCTTGCAATGGCAATACGCTGCTGCTGACCGCCGCTTAGTGAATCCGGCATGCGGTTTTCATAGCCTTCCAGATTGACCAGTTTCAGTGCATATTTGATTTTATCATCTATGTAACTTTTAGTTTTTTTCTTGATTTTTAGCCCAAAAGCTATGTTCTCAGCGATTGTCATATGTGTAAAAAGAGCGTATTTCTGGAATACGGTATTTAAATGTCTTTTATTGGGCGGTACTTTGGTAATATCCTGACCGTCAAAAATCACTTTACCGGTATCGGGATTAGCGAAACCGCCAATTATACGGAGAGTGGTGGTTTTCCCACATCCACTTGGTCCAAGCAGGGTGACAAATTCATTTTCATGAATATTCAGTTCAAGATCATCTAAAACCATCTGCCCGTCAAATGATTTTGAAATATTTTCAAGTCTGATCAACTCTTTTTGCATTGGTATTTCCTCCATTTATCAATTATAATCCAGTCAATAGTCTCATTTATATATCAGAAGTTAGGCGGCGTGCTGACCCAGATAAATGTGGCTCCTGATTTTTCACCCGCTTTTATATAATGTTTGGAGTCCGGTTTAAAATAGAAGGACTCGCCTTTTTTAGCTTTTATGGTTCTGTTCCCTAATATAATATATATGGTTCCGGACAGTACATAGCCGAATTCTTCTCCTTCATGCGGAAGATCCGGATATGTAGAGCCTCCGGCATCTAACGTAACACGTATGGGTTCCATCATATTTTTCTGTGCATTCGGAATAATCCATTCAACGGTGTTATGCAGTTCATCATCACGTTTTTCAAAATAATCATTATTACCGAAGACAATCTGCTCATCTGTCATGTCTGCGAAAAAATGCTGCAGGTTAGTGCCCAGACATTGTAATATATCAACTAAGGTAGCAATAGAAGGAGAAGTCAGGTCATTTTCCAACTGGCTTATAAATCCCTTAGACAGTTCACAGCGGTCAGCAAGTTCTTCCTGCGTAAGCCCCTTTTTTATGCGCAGTTCTTTGATTTTATTTCCAATTTCCATTCTACCTATTGAATCCATGTAAAACCTCACTTTGTTCGTTAAGTATCAAGTCATCTTAATGTGTGTCTTTATTCAGTGATAATAAACTTAAAGTTTACTATCACTAAACAAACACTGCTATCCATTATACATATATAGAGGTGGATGTCAATATGTGATTTAAAAAATATTGATTAATGATAATTTTCTTTTTCTTGACTAGGTTTCGGTTTCATTGTAGCATAATAAAAAGGGTGTTTAACTATTTGTTTTGAGTCAACAGAAGCTGATGTGGGGTACAAAGATGATGAAACAGGAATTTTGGCATGAAAATGAAAGCTACATAGATACGGTTATGAATACGCTGAACAGTCTAGCGGAGGATACTTATATATATATTTTGAATTTACAGATGAACAAAGCATGGTTTTCAGATACGACAAGAGCCTATTTTGGGATTCAGGAAAAGCATGCATTGGATCATTATGAGATTATCAGCGCTTTGATTCATCCGGATGATAAATGGGAGTATGAAGAGGAACTCCCTAAACGGGTTAAAGGTAAGGATCTTGACCGGCAATTGTGCGTGCGGATGAGAGGAACTTCTGGGGAATACAATATGTTCAGTTTTCATACAGATATCGTGACAGACGAAAAAACTGCGGAGTCGTATCTGTTGGTTCTTATGCATAATGAAAGTGTTCTGCCAAGGATTGACGCATTGACAAATTTATATTCCTATGCAAGATTTGCAACAGACTTGGGTGAAACGATTGAAAAGAAAGAACCTTTTGCCGTGTTAATGATTAAGCTGGAGCGTTTTACCAACCTGAATATTATTTACGGCAGTGATTTTACTAATCAGGTTTTAAAAGAAGCAGCACTTCAGCTTATTTTTATGATGGATGAGAACAGCGCTGTTTACCGCATGGATGGTCCGAAGTTCGGTTTTATATTAATGGGATGCGGCAGAGAGAAGCTGCTTACTTTTGAGCAGGCAGTCAGGGAGAAGCTGGCACAGGGAGTATATGTAAGTAATAGACAGATTTCCTTGAAAATATGTTCAGGAGCAATTTTAATAGATCAGTATGATGGCGAAGCAGACTCCATAAGCTCTAAAGCTGCTTATGCACTGGGGAATTCTGAAACCGAACAGCAGGGGAAACTTATTATATTTAATGATATAGTGCGTATCTCTAAGAATGTAAATTTGGACTTAATGAAGGTAATACATCAATCAGTCAGGGAGGGCTGTGACGGGTTTTATGTAGAATATCAGCCAATCGTGGTTTCTGAAACAGGACGGATTGTCGGAGCAGAAGCATTAGTAAGATGGCGAAAAGAGCCTTATGGAACTGTGCCGCCAGGTCTGTTTATAGAATGGATGGAAAAAGATCCTGCGATGTATGAACTTGGAAATTTTGTGTTGCAAACAGCCCTGCGTGAAACTGTGGATATTTTGGAAATACTGCCGGAATTTGTTATTAACGTAAATGTGTCGGCAAGGCAGATGGAGAGAGAAGAGTTTCGAAAAGAAGTATTGCGCATTTTGGAGCAGACGAAATTTCCGCCAAGTCATCTGTGTCTGGAACTGACTGAACGATGCAGGGATATGCCGTTAGATGTTATAAGGAGAGAAGTGGAATTTTTCCAAGGCTACGGTATACGTATGGCTATGGATGACTACGGAACAGGCAGTGCATCCTCAGGAATCGTACTTAATGCTCCGATGGATGAGATAAAGCTTGATATGAGTTTCATCCGTGGGATTACCGAAGATGCTAAAAAGCAGGCAATGGTCAAGTCGATTGTAGATTTTGCTAACAGCTGCGGCATGAGTACGTGCTTGGAAGGCGTAGAGGACGAAGAATTGCAGAATTATCTGCGGAAATACGGAGCAACATGGTTTCAGGGGTATTATTATTCTAAACCTGTAGAAATAGGGAAATTTTGGGAATTGATGAAAGATTTTTAAAATAGAATAGAAGTATAGATTGATGTAAAAGTGCTTCTGGCGCTGCCCAAACTTGAAGGTTGGAAGGAGTATGGGTATTATATGGGATGTGTACGAAGATTTTTTGTTTCCTTTATTCCAAAGCATGTGAGTAACCGGGTCTTTTTGAATATTTATCATGCGCTTACATGGATTAAAGTACCACGGAGGATTAGAGAGCAGAACTATACTTTTAATTGTGAACAGTTAAAAAGTGAAAAGTGGAATATTTGGAATAGCCAATCTGCTTATATTGAAAATCAGAATGAGTGGAAGAATATTCGATTTGGAACAGGATCACATCATAACATGAGTTATTCCGGCTGTGAAGTTATTGCCTCCTACAATGCATGGAAAGCGTTGAAGGGTTCAGGTTCACCGGAGCAGATGGCAAAATTTATCCTTGATTATGAAACACATGGTGCAGCATTACAGGGTGAGTTCGGAACATCACCATATGCAATTAAAAAGTATTTTAAGAAAAATGGGTTTTCTGTTGCAGCTGCTTACGGTGATGACCATACGGCAGTGGATGCAATCGACAATACATATAAAGTTATGATTGCTACGGTATATAATGACAGAAATGATATAACAAAACAGGTTCATACAGTATGCATCACCATAGATTCAAAGAAGGGATATATCGTACACAATGCTTATCTCGTAAATAAAAATGGGACTTATGTCGAAAGCACTCCGTATGGTACTCTGGCGGAGGCAATCGGACATATATCAAAGCGTGAGACTAAGCTGATATACTTGATTGGGATAGGGTGTTGAAAAGGAAAATTTAGGAACCGGTGAGAGTGTAGCAGGAGGGAATACAAATTGTTACAAATGTCATTAGAGGAACTGACTCAGACAGAGGGCGGAAAGACTGCCATAAAGATAATAAAGCAGAATAAAATAGTGCAGATAGTTTCTTATATAATTATTAGTTTGGTTTTTTGTTTTTTTATATTAATGTTTGAACGTTATATGAT
>JAIDPH010000206.1 GCA_029062885.1 Lachnospiraceae bacterium | reverse complement strand
TTTGTCTGGCACAGCAGTATATCGCAGAAGGCGGTATTAATTATGCTACGGAACTTTTGGAGAAATCTTTCGGTTCAGACCGTGCGAAGGATGTAATCGGAAAACTGACAGCATCATTGCAGGTTAAGCCGTTTGAATTTGTAAGAAAAACAGATCCGTCACAGCTGCTTAACTTTATTCAGGATGAGCATCCGCAGACAATTGCGCTTATTTTGTCATATCTTGCGCCTGCTCAGTCAGCACTTATTATTTCAGCGCTTCCTCCTGACAGACAGGCGGATGTTGCTAAGCGTATCGCAGTAATGGACAGAACGAGTCCGGATGTTATTAAAGAGGTGGAAAAAGTTTTGGAATCCAAGCTGGCATCTTTGGCGAATCAGGATTACACCATTATTGGTGGTGTCGATGCAATCGTAGAAATTTTGAATACTGTAGACCGTGGTACAGAGAAACATATCATGGAGACTATGGAAATCGAAGAACCCGAGCTTGCTGATGAAATCAGGAAGAAGATGTTCGTATTCGAAGATATCCTGCTTCTGGACGACAGAGCTATCCAGCGTGTACTGCGTGATGTAGATAATAGTGACCTTGCAATTGCGCTTAAAGGCTCTAATGAGGATGTACAGAACGCTATATTCAACAACCTGTCTAAGCGTCTGGCTGTTATGATTAAGGAAGATATGGAATTCATGGGTCCTGTCCGTATGAAGGATGTGGAAGAGGCACAGCAGAAGATTGTAAATATCATCAGGAAGCTGGAAGACTCTGCAGAAATTGTTATCTCCAGAGGTGGAGGTGACGAGATCATTGTCTAATAATATATATAAAGCAATGTGGGTAGCCGTACAGGAGGACGAGAAGTGCGTTATTGACAGTAATGCCATTCTCGCAAGCCGGATAGAAGAACTGGGGGCTAAGGAAGAGGATAGAAGAAGGTATAGCGCAGTTCCCACCGATGAATCGCCGGAAGATAGTTTCACGGGAGGAATAGGTGGTGAACAGATAGATGCGCTTCTATATGATCAGGATGGTGAAGAAGGCGGAGTGTTAAAGGCTCAGGAGGAATCTCATATAGAGGGACCAACTGCAGAAGAACTTCGGGCTGAGGCGGAAGCTGAACTGGAAGCAGCCAGAGCAGAAATCGAGCAAATGAAGCAGGCTGCACAGGCGGAAATTGAAGCACAGAAGCGCTCAGTTCTGGAAGATGCCAAACAAAAGGGATATAATGAAGGTCTTGCGTCAGCACAGGAACAGGCTGACAGAATGAAGAGGGAATTTGACGCTGAACGTATCAAAATGGAAGAAGAGTACGACAGACTCATAGACGAGCTTGAACCTAAGTTTATTGATACGATTACAGCTATTTATAATCATATTTTTAACACTGAATTGGAGAATGAAAGAGGTATCCTGGTACATTTAATTGATTCTACTTTGCGAAAAGTAGAGAGTAGCAGGACTTTTATTGTGCATGTATCCAAGGATGATTATCCCTATGTGAACATGCAGAAAAAATTGTTTACGGAAGGCGCGGTAGGCGGACGCGGTGTTGTGGAAGTCGTGGAAGATATTACGCTGCGTAAGAACGAGTGCCTGATCGAGACTGATGGTGGTGTTTTTGACTGCGGCGTGGGAACTCAGTTAGAGGAACTGACTAAGAAGCTGAAGCTGTTGTCTTTTGAAATGTAAAGTGTGAAAAATTTTTTTTCACACGCAAATTTGTGCTTGAGGGCACAAATTCGCAAGATGAGAAAGGTGCATGATTATTGGCATGGCAAATGTTTTTATAGATTTTACAAAATACGGTAGAATTGCAGATGATACTTTTTTTAAAAGCATGGGACGCGTGGAGAATGTGGTAGGACTTACCATAGAATCCGCAGGACCGGAAGCTAGGCTTGGAGATTTGTGCAGAATCTATCCTAAGGATAAGGAACTGCCGCCTATTATATCCGAGGTTGTTGGCTTTAAAGAAAGAAAAACTTTGCTCATGCCCTATGAAAAAACCGAAGGCATAGGAATAGGCTGTGTAGTGGAAAATATGAAAATGCCCCTGTCCGTACATGTCTGTGACGGATTGCTGGGCAAGGTGTTAGACGGACTTGGCAGATGCGAAGAGTTTGATGCCGATGAAGAACAGACTGTCAGCTATCCTATGGAAGCAGCTCCACCGGATGCAATGGCAAGAGAGATAATTGATGAAGTGCTTCCGTTAGGAGTCAAGGCAGTAGATGGCCTGATGACAGTGGGTAAGGGACAGAGAATCGGCATTTTTGCCGGTTCGGGAGTTGGAAAGTCTACCCTAATGGGAATGTTTGCGCGTAATACGAAAGCAGATATAAATGTCATTGCTCTGATTGGAGAGCGTGGCAGGGAAGTAAGGGAATTTATCGAGAGAGATTTAGGACCGGAAGGCATGAAGCGTTCGGTCGTAGTAGTGGCTACTTCGGATAAACCGGCTATGGAGAGAAAGAAAGCCGCCCAGACGGCAACTGCGATTGCGGAATATTTCAGGGATCAGGGTAAGGATGTACTTTTGATGATGGATTCCCTGACACGTTTTTCCATGGCGCAGAGGGAGATAGGACTGGCAAGCGGTGAACCGCCTGTATCCAGAGGTTATCCGCCCAGCGTTTATTCTGAGATGCCCAAGCTCTTAGAGCGTGCAGGTCGTTCAGATAAAGGTTCCATTACAGGTCTGTATACGGTATTGGTAGACGGTGATGACTTTAATGAACCGATTACTGATACTGCGAGAAGTATTCTGGATGGGCATATTATGCTGAACCGTAAGCTTGCACACAAGAATCACTATCCGGCAATCGACGTATTACAGAGTATTTCCAGATGTATGAGCCAGATAGTACCAAAGGATCATAAAGTGGCGGCAGGTAAGCTTAAGAATGTGCTGGCAACTTATAATGAAGCCGAGGACTTGATTAATATCGGTGCATACAAAAGCGGAAGCAATCCAAACATAGATTATGCGATAGAGAAAATAGATGCAGTGAATGATTATCTTATGCAGGATGTGGATAGTAAACTGAACTATGAGCAGGAATTAGATATGCTTAAAGGGCTGTTTGAATAATAATTGCTTAAATTGATTATAGGATTGAAAACATATGGCGAAGTTCGTATACAGGATGCAGAGCATACTGAATATTAAGAACCAGATGGAAACCCAGGCAAAAATGGAGTTAGGGCAGGCGCAGCGCAGACTCATGGAAGAAGAGGAAAAGCTGAGTGAGCTTTACGATAGAAAAAAGGGTTATCTGGAAGAGGGCAGGAAATTGCGTAAAGAAGCCCTCAAAGTACAAAGCCTGCGTGATAACGAATATGCATTGGCAAGAATGGAAGAATTCATAGAAGCCCAGAAACTTAATATTAAAAAGGCCGAAGAAGTAGTAGAAGCGGCGCGGGCAAAGTTAGAAGAGATAATGAAGGAACGCAAGGCTCAGGAGAAGCTGCGCGAAAGAGCGTTTGAACAGTTCGTACATGAGTTGAATGCGCAGGAGAGCAAGGAAGTAGACGAGTTGACAAGCTATACTTATGGACAGAAAAATTCATAGCAGGAGGCATGGCTTAAAATGGCAGACATGTTAAATAATGCTGTAGATACCGATGCAGAGAAAAAAAGACTCAAAGAAGAGCGTAATAAATTAAAGAGCGAACAGAAGGCGCAGAAGAAGGAAGCAAAGAAGCGTGCAAAGGAAATTGCTGCACAGGAAGCGGAGCTGGATGAAGAGGCAGGAGGTCTGCCGGTCTTTTTCGTAACGCTGATTATCGTGATTATCTGGGTCGCAATACTTTGCGTACTCATTAAGCTTGATGTGGGGGGTTTTGGCTCTAACGTACTGGCTCCCGTAATTAAGGATGTGCCGGTGTTAAATAAGATTCTTCCGGAAGAAAGTGTCATTACGACTGATGATGAAGAGTCTTACGGAGGCTATACCAGCCTGCGTGATGCTGTCGATTATATCACGGAGTTGGAGTTGGAATTAGAGCGTGCACAGTCGTTAAGCGGCGTTGACGCTCAGACCATAGAAGAATTGCGTGCGGAAGTGGAGAGACTCAGGACATTCGAGAATGCACAGGTAGATTTTGACAGAATAAGAACAGAATTTTACGAAGAAGTAATATATGCTGAGAATGGACCTGGAGCAGAAGAATATCGGAAATATTACGAAGAAATAGATCCTACCTATGCTGAATACCTTTATAAACAGGTAGTAGAACAGGCACAGGTGGATGCGGCGCTTCAGGATTATGCACAGCCGTTTGCCGATATGGATCCCTCTGCGGCAGCTGCAATCTTAGAGAATATGACAGGTGACCCCGAGCTGGCGGCTAAAATACTGGGGCAGCTTACGCCGGCGGCAAGAGGTGAAGTGCTGGCGGCCATGGACGCTGAATTCGCAGCCAGACTGACGAGAATAATGGATCCCGAATAGGATGATGGATTTTTCACTCTGTAACTAAAGAAAATATCGGAATATAACGATATATATACTGTATATATTGCGTGGATAACACGCTTTATATAAAAGCCGTAAGGCAAAAGAACCTTGAAAACTAAAGGAAGGAGGAAGGTAAATGGCAAGCTTACCTGTAAACAACAATTTGAATGTGCTCGCAGCTATTGCGAACCAGACAACAGGCATGCCGGATAACCCCAAGGAAGACTCAGGCGACAGCTTCGGTATGGTTATGAGCCGTGTTAATATTAAGACGGATAACCTTCAGGAGACTCAGACAGTCAGGATTTCTGCTACTGCGAAAGCTTCTGTAAATACTGCGGTAATGTCAACAGGCGTTGCAACAGCAAATCCTGTGAAAAGCGCTCAGAAGAGTACGACGGAGTCAGCAGATAATACCGGAAATGATAACGTAAAGCAGACGGATGCAAAAGCCGCAGTAAGCGACAATTCCGATAAGACTGTTGCTGATGACAAAATCGTGGATGACAGCATTTCAGACGAGCAGAAAGAAGCGGTGAATGAAGCAGGAGAGAAACTGGTGGAAGAAGTTGCTGATGAAATGGAGGTCACTCCCGAAGAAGTAGAGAAAGCGATGGAAGTTTTAGGGCTTAGCGCATTGCAGCTGCTTGACCCCGATAATATGAAACAGCTTCTTATTACATTATCAGGGAACGAGGATCATCTTTCCATCTTAACCGACGGGGAACTCTACGGACATCTTCAGAATCTCTTAGAGGAGATATCGCTCACTTTGGAGGAACTGCAGACTGAACTGGGGCTTTCTGAAGAAGATTTGAATGCGCTTATCGCAGATATGGCTGTGGTAGGAGCTGAGACAGAAGTAATTCCGGAAGAAATTCAGGCTCAGAACGATTTAGTTGATCAGACTGCCGGGACAGACGAAGTGAATCCGGAAGCAGTGAAGGATTATGCTGTAACAGTACACAAAGATGGTGAAACAGTGAAGGTTAAAGTAACTGTTGACAACGTAAGCGGCGACGAGAGCGCGAAGGAAGAAGTAACAGCTGGGGCAAAAGTTCAGGTAGAGACCGAACATAAGTCAGGCGCTAAAGATTCATCGGCTCAGGATAAAGGGGAAGGAAACGCACAGAGCAGTTTAGTGATGCAGACTCCTATAGAACAGCCCGGATTAAATGAAATCGCACAGGAGCAGCCGTTCATTGAGCGTTACGTTGACACACAGGACATAATGAATCAGATTGGCGAGTACATAAAGCTTAATCTGAAGGCGGATGTTCAGGAGTTGGAATTACAGCTTCATCCCGCAAGTCTTGGAAATGTAAATATCCAGCTTACGGCAAAGGACGGTATGATTACGGCACAGTTCACTACACAGAACGAAGCGGTTAAGGCGGCTATAGAAAGCCAGCTTGTGCAGCTTAGAGACCAGTTTGATGAGCAGGGATTAAAGGTTGATGCGGTTGAAGTTGCGGTAGCAGATTATCGGTTCAACCAGAATAATTTTTCCGGCAATGAAGAAAATGCAGGCGAAAGAGCAGGCGAGAGCAAAAAGAACCGGAGAAAAATCAACTTAAACGAACTTGACTTGGAAGAACTTCCGGAAGACATGGAAGATTCTGACAGAATCGCAGCGCAGATGATGGCGCAAAACGGCAACACAGTAGATTTTACGGCATAACAGACACATTCAAAGAAAGGAGTACAACACATGATAGGAAAAGTAGAAGACGGTAAAATTGTTCCATCCGATTCAGCGGTTTCACTGGCTAAGGAGAAAAGCAAAAAGAACAATTCTACAGTAGACAAAGATCAGTTCTTACAGCTTTTGGTAGCTCAGATGAAATATCAGGATCCTCTGGAGCCTACTTCCAATACGGAATATGTTTCACAATATGCTACGTTCTCGGAACTTGAGCAGATGCAGAATATGAGCGCATCATTAGAGTTAGCAAGGGCATCAAGTCTGGTAGGTCAGACGGTACTTATGGATGTAACGGACGGCGAAGGCAGAACGACTACAGTACAGGGTAATGTTGACTATGTCAGATATGAAGGCAATAAGGCATTCTTATCTATCAACGGAGAACTGTATTCAATGGATGACTTGAATACCGTAGCAGACCAGAAATATCTGTCAGCTTATGCTACGGCAGTAGATTTCCTTAACGCTTATAATAAACTTCCGGTACCTGCACTTCTTACGATTGATGATGAAGAAGCAGTCAAGAAGGTTAACGAGATGTATCAGAACATGTCTGAATATGAGAAGAAGTTCATCACAGACGACTATGTAAAAGGTCTTAAGAAGCTCGTAGACAGAATGGAAGAGCTTAAGCTGGCCGATGAGGAAAATAAGAAGTCGGAAGCGGAAAAAGGCGAAAACGTCGATAAGACAGAAGGAACCGATAAGACCGAAGATGGCGAAGATACTGATGAAGATAACGATTCAGACGGCGATGCAAAGACCGTACAGTAAGGATACGCAGTAATCTCAAGGAGGAGAACGGTTATGAAGATTCAGAATAATCAATTCCTTTCCATTGAGCAGTTACAGGATCAATATTTAAACAAAAACCGCAGCAATCGTGTACAGGATGACGCTTTGGCAGGCGGACTTAAG
Source organism: Lachnospiraceae bacterium (assembly GCA_029062885.1). GTDB lineage: Bacteria > Bacillota > Clostridia > Lachnospirales > Lachnospiraceae > UBA3282. Next base: position 2,760 of record JAIDPH010000206.1, on the reverse strand, counting down.
TTTCAGGATATTTTATCACAGAAAACCATAAGCCCGGAAACGAAAGAAGTGAAATTCTCTAAACACGCAGCGAGCAGATTAGCGGACAGAAATATTGAGCTGACTAAGGATCAGGTAGAACGCCTGAATCTGGGCATGGCGAGAGCCGGTGCGAAGGGAATAAACGATTCATTAGTTATAGTCGATTCACTTGCATTTATCGTGAATGTACCAAATAACACGGTCATCACGGCGATGGATCAGACAGACGCAGACGAAAACGTATACACAAACATTGATGGAGCTGTTATAATTTAGCCGGACCTTTATGGAGGCTTACGTTCCTGAATGACAGAGGGAACAAAACAGCGCATCACCAAATAAGGAGGTCATTCAATTATGATGAGATCACTTTTCTCTGGTGTAGCAGGTCTTAAGACTCACCAGACAAGAATGGATGTTATCGGTAATAACATCGCAAACGTTAATACGACATCTTATAAATCACAGTCAATGGTATTCAGCGATTTGCTGTACCAGACGACACAGGCAGCTTCAGGAGCCAATGCCGCTACAGGCCGTGGTGGTATCAACGCCAGACAGATAGGTCTGGGCGCTAAGACTGCTGCGATTTCCACATCGATTACCACACAGGGTTCCGCGCAGTCAACCAATAATCCGTTCGATATCATGATTACGGGCGATTCCTTCTTTATCGTAAGCGACGGAACACAGAACTTCTTTACCAGAGACGGTTCTTTCACCGTAGACGGCGCAGGTAATCTGGTTATGTCATCTACCGGTTTTACGGTTATGGGCTGGGAGGTTGATAAAGAGACAGGAAACATCATTAAAGATACCGTAAAACCGCTTAGGGTTATGGAAGGAGATAACATGACATATAAGGCGGAATATACCACCAAGGCTGTCGCAACCGGTATAGTAGATAAACAGGACGCTCAGCTCAACAGTACGGCAGGAAGAGCTATGACACTGACAGTATATGATGCCCTTGGTTATGCTTACACCGCTAAATTCAGTATCCATAATCTCGATGCTGACGGCGAGTATTATGTACAGCTTGATGATATTCTGGATTCCAAAGGAGTATCGCTTGTTGATGTATATAATTTAAGCAGCATCAGTGAAATAGCAACATTCGGTTCAGAACAGAATATTGAAACTACGGCTCTGTATCAGCTTCTTGATACGGCGGAATATGATTCCGATACCGGAAAATATTCAATGAAATACAACCCGGGAAATATACTTGATGGATATTCCAGCAATCAGCTTATCAACGCTGCAACTTCTACGAAAATCAGCGCTGTAAATGGAACTGCTGTTGTTGCCGGAACGAATGAGTATGCGATAGATGAGAATCAGAATGTAACCGTCACCGGTACGATTAAACTGTCCAAGAGCGAGCTGCAGGCGCCTCCATTTAACTTGATATATGCGATAGATAAGGATAATTCGACCGATGATGAAACTAAATATTGCTACTACGGTACGGATGTAGACGGCAACTCGGTTACGTTGAATGAAGATCCGCCGAATGCTACTGCATGGCAGTCAGTATTGAAGAAATCATTCCCTGATGTAATCGTAGACAATCTTACTGTTAATAACGACGGCTCAATTGAGATGAATTTTACGCAGGATTTTAAGTCACTTAAGAAAGCAACTTATCATCTTGATAAAGATTATTTTGTCGGAGATGAGATTGAAAATCCGTTAGAAGCATATGGTCTGTCTGATACGGAGAATACAAAGTATACATTCCAGACAACGGCACCCGACGGTCAGGCTCAGATTACTAAGAGATTTACCTATACAGGAAATCTGCTGAAGTTCAGTTCAGACGACGGTACATTTGTGTCTATCGGAGGTGCGGATAATGACACTGCGATACTTAATTTCAATGAAGCAGCGACATCAAGAGGCGGTGAAACTGTTACACTGACACATTTCAGCGACATTGATATTGACTTCTCTCATGCCATGAATGTTAACAACGGCGGTAAGACTACCGCAGGCTTGACCGGCGGTGACTATGAGAACGGAGACGGCGCCGGCAGGATGGAAGGTGAGATGACAGGCATCGAAATTGCTCAAGATGGTAAAATCACTGCATATTATGATAATAATCAGTCCAAATTATTAGGACAGATTGCAGTGGCTAATTTTGCCAACGCGGCAGGTCTTTCCAAACAGGGTAACAACCTCTATTCCACGACCATGAACTCCGGTGAGTTCAACGGAATTGGTGATGATATCACGGAAGGCGGCGGTAAGATGGAAAGCGGCGTTCTGGAAATGAGTAACGTAGACCTGTCTTCGGAGTTTACCGAAATGATCACTACACAGCGTGGTTTCCAGGCTAACAGCCGAATCATCACCGTATCCGATACTTTGCTGGAAGAACTTGTAAATCTTAAGAGATAATAATTAATACAATAGTATTTGGAAAATTTTTTTTAAGAAATTTAATAGAAAGAGGAACTTTTGGGTTCCTCTTTTTATAATTATGTGGTAGAATAGAAAAAGTGGAGTCTTATGTCGCAAGGCAGCCCAATCCAATTCTACATATTAACAGGAGCGTAGTACTGTAATGATAGAAGTAACGAAAATCAACGGCGTGAAGGTACTTGTCAATCCGGATTTGCTGGAACTAGTGGAGGAAACACCGGATACTGTGCTGTCATTTACGACTGGTCGTAAAATAATTGTAAAAGAAAGTAGACAAGAAGTGAAAAATTTAGTAAAATCATATAGAAA
>JAIDPH010000205.1 GCA_029062885.1 Lachnospiraceae bacterium | reverse complement strand
ACATTGTATAATCACTCTGTACATTTGATTTCTTATGCTCAAACCCCATACGTCTTCCAAATAAATGTGGCGCATCCAAAGGCCGTATCATATTCAAAAACTCGAATATTTCCTGTCTATCGGAAAACACGCGAAGCGGTATAGAATACCATGACAGACGTTTCTCTGCCTGATAGACTCCAATCGTTATCAGCTTTTTATTATTTATGATTACACTAATGTTATGGAATGGTATTTCGCGGTATACATCGCCATCATTTACTTTCAACAGTTCATCTTCCAGCCACATCGTCCGTGTCTTACCATACAGATTCTTTTTATTCAAAGCATAGCTCTGATATAGTACTGCAATTATTAATCCAAGAATAAATGCTACTAAAATTATTCCAAGCCAGGGTATAGCCAAAACTTCCATAACCCATTCTGCGAACTCTATAACAGGGTTTAATGAAAAAGAAAACAGAATACGAAATGCCAATACTATAGCCATTGCAATGAGCACTATGGCAAACAGACTGCACATTTCCGCCAATGCCACCCTTACGCTGAATTTCATTATTTCCTTTTTAGTCATACTGAAACTGTACTTTTTCATTTATCCCTCCATAGCCTGAATCCTATCTACATTCAGACATTTCCAGCCACGTTGCATTTTGAAATTCCTCAGCCCATTCCTTACTACAATAAAAGACAATAGCTCCCTGCCCATCATCTCCTGTTACATAGAAACGCTCTTCTTCATCCGTCTGTTCAAGCAGGCTGTTAAGGATTTTTAAAACATCCTCATCTATCCAGTCGTAATACATATCCATATCCCATGAATATTCCTGTCCGTTCCATTCCAAAGAGACCTCGATACTGCCGCTGCCTTTATCCCAGTCAACATCTGTCGTATCTTCACCGATGTTTGTCACGCTGCTTATGGCGCTTTGAGGGGCTAACGCCAGCATTCCCTCCAATACTGTTATGTAATCGGTACTGATATCCCAGCCTTCAAAGTCAAACCAGAATACTTCATCAGAATATCCGGTAACTTCCCATTCATCATTATAATCGGGTGCTCCCATCTGCATCAAAAGCCACGTATACGGATATCCCTCCAAATAAATACGCATGCGTTCATACTCATTCATGGCGTCCTTAGCTGCTTCCACACTCTTTTCTGATACTGTAAGACCCTGTTCCCTAAGAATCTCTGCCTGCTTATCAATCGGCACATATGTCGGATAATCTGCGGAATTAAACTCTTCCGACTGATAATAATATACAGGGCTGAAATCCTGTACATTTTCTTGTGCGCTCCTTCTGCTGTCTCTTACAGCCAGTCTGACAGTGGAAAGAAGATATGCTGCAGCCAAGGCTATCATCATTAGATTAAATACCCAATTTGGTATATATTTCGCTTTTTTTCCCATACTTACAGCTATATTTTTTTCAGTGCATAACTGTCTTAACGCTTCCGCCTGCTCATAGCTGCCAATGCAATCCTTTAATAACATATTATAATGTCTTTTATCATTCCAAAAAAGATAAAATGCTGTTTCCGTTTCCACCATTTGTGAAAACTTATCCCACGACATCACGGTTCTGCCTTGCTTGGGACCAACCCATGTAGTACCTGTTTCTGTGATTGAAACATTCCATTCCCCATAAGCATCACTTTGCACAATTCCCTTCTTCAACTGTTTTTTTATAAGCTTCTCAGGATTACCATTTACATTCTTAAGCATAGAAACCAACAAAAACATAGTTATAAGAAAAATACTTAAAAAAATAATATCAAAATAAAAAATACATCCGCATACAAAAAACGCCAAATTTATACCAGAAATAACCCAAATGACTTTGCTATTCTTCGAACCGCCCAAAACTCCCGAGCGAACAATATATGTCGTATCTATAAGAATTCTTTTCCACTTTTCTTCGTTAATCCAGAAAGAAAAATGAAAAAGTTCACTCCCATTTGTATTTTCTTCATTAGTATCTTCTTTCTTATTATCTACAGGCATGGTATAAATATCCTGTCCGTATGACGCCATCGGAAACTGTATCATTTTCACAAACTCATCCATATCCTGCCTGTCTGAAAATACCCTAAGCGGCACAGGATACCATTCCAATTGCTTCTTAGCACGATAGATTCCAAGCATGAGTAAGTTTCTTGTTTTTCTGATTACCTGAATATGTCCACATGGTACTTCACAATATGCATCAGCATCTATCATCAGCAATCCGCCTTCCACCCACATGGTCCGTGTCTTTCCTTCTGTATTTTTTTTCGTCGTAAAATAACCGCGACATACCACTGTTGTTACCATCACGATATTGAATACCACAAGAATTATTCCAATCCAGCGTTCTATCAGGGTTTCCAGAACACATATTGCCAACGTGCCAAGCCATAAAAAGAGTTGGAGGCGCATTTGCTCCAAAACTGCCCTTAAGCTGAACTCCAATATCTCCTTTTTAGTCATACTGAAACTGTACTTTTTCATTTCTATTCCCATTCCTTTCAGTCTTCTTATCTTTTAGCATTTGTAAAATTTCCAAACCGTAATTGTTACCTTACATCGCAAAATCAAACAAACTCAACTGATTCGACTCCGGCAAATCCCCCAGCAGTCCCATACTATCCATCTGCTCTATAATCGTCAAAGATACCTTAGTACGCTGGCGGAAATCATCTTTCGACAAAAACGGACCATCTTTTGCAGCCTCCACTATCGCATCCGCCGCTTTTTCCCCCAACCCGTCAATACTTTTTAGGGCGGGCATTATCTTTTTGTCATCCATTACCTGAAACAGTCTGGACTTTGCCGTAAAAATATCAATCGGCTCAAAGTCAAAGCCTCTTGCATACATTTCCTGCACTATTTTCATATCCTTATAGGAATCCTGTTCTTTTTGGGTCAGCTCGTCGCTTCTGCGTTTATAGTCAGCCATCACGCTCTCTAAATGCTCTCTTCCCTGACACATCATCTCATATGAAAACCCTGACGCACGGATACTGAAAAATGAAGCATAATAAGCAAGCGGATAATTAATCTTGCAATAAGCAATACGCCACGCCATCATAACATAAGCCGCTGCATGAGCCTTCGGGAACATGTACTTGATTTTTTTACAGGACCATATATACCAGTCCGGCACGTTTTGCGCTATCATGGCTTCTTCCCATTCGGGTTTAAGACCCTTCCCTTTACGTACACTTTCCATAATGGTAAAAGAAAGCGCTGGGTCTACTCCCATCTGAATCAGATAAATCATGATATCATCTCTACAACATATTGCCGTTGAAATGGTCGCTTTTCCCTCTTCAATCAAGGTTTGCGCATTACCGAGCCACACGTCGGTTCCGTGAGCCAGACCTGCAATACGAACAAGGTCTGTAAAGCATTTCGGCTTGGCGTCAATAACCATCTGCATGGCGAACTCCGTTCCGAACTCAGGAACGCCAAGACAGCCCAGTTTGCAGCCGCCAATCTGCTCCGGCGTAATGCCAAGCGCCTCCGTAGATGCAAACAGTGACATAACCCCTTTATCATCCAACGGAATCTGTGTCGGGTCTATTCCGGTCAAATCCTGCAGCATACGAATCATTGTAGGATCATCATGCCCGAGAATATCAAGCTTCAAAAGATTGTGGTCTATAGAATGATAATCAAAATGTGTCGTAACGATATCAGTCTTCATATCATTGGCGGGATGCTGTACAGGGGTAAATGAGTTGATATCTTCACCTACCGGAAGCACAACGATTCCGCCCGGATGCTGCCCTGTACTTCTTCTGACTCCCGTGCAGCCTGAAACAATGCGGTTAATTTCGCATGTTCTTTTCTTATGCCCGCGCTCTTCATAGTAATTCTTCACATAACCAAAAGCAGTCTTATCCGCCAGTGTACCGATTGTTCCCGCACGGAACGTCTGACCTGCCCCGAAAATAACCTCCGTATATTTATGTGCCTTACTCTGATATTCTCCTGAAAAGTTCAAATCAATATCAGGCTCCTTATCGCCTTTGAAGCCAAGGAAAGTTTCAAACGGAATATCAAACCCTTCTTTACTAAGCGGAGTTCCGCACACCGGGCAGTTCTTATCCGGCATATCGCAGCCGGCGCCTCCGCTGAAAGCTTTAACTTCGTCAGAATCAAAATCATAATAATGGCACTTCGGGCACAGATAATGCGGACTTAAGGAATTAACCTCAGTAATTCCAGCCATATTGGCAACAAACGATGAGCCTACCGAACCTCTCGAACCTACCAGATATCCGTCCTCGATCGATTTCCACACCAGTTTCTGCGCAATAATATACATTACCGCAAATCCGTTGGATATGATGGAATTAAGTTCCCGTTTAAGGCGGGCTTCCACAATCTCCGGAAGCTGCTCGCCATACAGTTCATGCGCTCTTTTATAGCATATATCGGTAAGAACCTTGTCGCTGTCCGCAATGACCGGCGGGCATTTATCCGGACGTACCGGAGACATGGATTCTATCATATCTGCAATCATATTAGTATTGGTAACGACGACTTCCTGTGCCTTGTCGCTGCCAAGATAAGCAAATTCCTCAAGCATTTCTTCCGTTGTCCTAAGATAAAGAGGCGCTTGGTCATCCGCATCTGCGAAGTGCTGCCCTGCCATAATAATACGGCGGTAAATTTCATCCTCAGGGTCAAGGAAATGTACATCACATGTAGCCACTACCGGCTTATGAAATTCCTCGCCAAGCTTTACCACCCTGCGGTTGAGCTCCTTTATATCCTCCATAGAAGTAATATTCGGAAGTTTATCCGATTCTATCATAAACTTATTATTACCAAGAGGCTGAATTTCCAGATAGTCATAAAAGCGCACCAATCTGGCAATTTCTGTATCTGATTGTCCATCTATCAGAGCTCGGTATAATTCGCCTGCTTCGCATGCACTTCCGAGTATCAGACCTTCTCTGTGCTTTTGCAGAAGACTTTTGGGAATTCTCGGTCTTCTGGCAAAATAATTCAGGTGAGATTCCGATACCAGTCGATACAGATTCATCCGCCCGACATTATTTTTTGCCAGAATAATCGCATGGTAGGTAGGCAGCTTTTTCACAATATCGGGATTGGATTCTCCCAGCGCATTTACTTTTTGAAGCGTATCTTTCCCATCTTCTTCAAGCAGCTTAATGAACTTAACGAAAATCTCCGCAGTAGCTTCGGCATCGTCTACTGCGCGATGATGATTCTCAAGCGATACGCCCATAGTTTTTGCTACCGCGTCTAGGGTATGCTTCGCCTGGTCGGGAAGCAGGACTCTGGCAATACCTACAGTATCTACATATGTAAAATCATGAGCAATTCCAAGCCTGTCGCAGTTTTCCATGATAAAACTCATATCAAAAGAAGCATTATGTGCCACCATGGTAGAGTTTTGGCAAAATTCAAGAAACTGTGGCAAAACCACATCAATCTGAGGTGCGTCCAATACCATATTGTCATTTATGCCTGTAAGCTGCTCAATTCTAAACGGAATCGGCACATCAGGATTTACAAAAGAAGAAAATCTGTCCGTAATCTCTCCTTCAGTTACTTTGACGGCTCCAATTTCTATGATTCTGTTGTTGATTGGTGAAAATCCTGTAGTCTCTATATCAAATACAACAAAAGTACCTTTTAAATCCTGACCCTTATCATTCGTAACAATTTCCTTTAAATCGTCTACAAGATATGCTTCCACACCATAGATAACCTTAAAAAAGTCCTGTTTATCAGGTTCTTCATCGCCTGCCTCTTTTCTTTTGCCCTTTTCTTCTTTCCACAAATCCTCCCAGACGTGGTTAGCATCGGGATAAGCCTGTAATACGCCATGGTCTGTAATCGCGATTGCCTTATGTCCCCATTTGTAAGCTCTTTTAACAATATCCTTGGCTTCCGATACGCCATCCATATCGCTCATCTTGGTATGGCAGTGCAGCTCTACACGTTTACGCATAGCGGTATCTGAGCGTGAAGTCGTAAAATCCGGAATCGTTTTCACACCATAAACAGAGCCTATTGTCAGCTCATGGTCAAACTTATCTATCATCGCCAGCCCTTTTAACTTAACAAAGGTGCCGGGCTTCATTTTACCCGTGATTTCATCTACCTGCTCATCAGTCGCAAAAAGTTTAATAGTCATGGTATCGGTGAAATCCGTTATATCATAAATTAAAATGGTTCTCTCATTCTTGATCGGACGCTTATCAAGATTCAAAATCTTACCGCGTACAACGACATCTCCTATTTCTCCTATAACTTCATCCATTCGAATTGCTTCTTCGTCAAAATCCCTGCCGTAAATTACGTCAGGATTATCGGAGCGTTTAAGCGGCTTTTTGAAATTACCGCCTTCGTTCCTTCCTTTCTTAAAGGTCTTGCCCTGACCGTCAGAGCCTTGATTTTCCGTACTCTCTGATTCCGCCGGTGCATCAACCTTTTGAACCGTATCTGCTGAAATCTCCGCTATCTGCATTGCAAATTTCTGCTCATTCTCTTCATTTTTACTCGTCTTACGTTCTTTATAAGCCGCCAGCACTTCCACGGACATACCGCAACGTTCATTATAGATTTTCTCCAATATGCGCAGCAGTTCTTCAGATTTTTCCTTTCCTATAACGGTATCCTCTATTGTCAGCATAATCTGATTGTCGGCCGGATACGCAATATCGGCGTTTTTAAAAAGATTATACTCTATCGGCGAATATTCACGCAGTTCTAATAAAATGCTGTCACGATAAATATTCATGAGCTTCTCAGGATTATATTGCGTGGAAAGATTATACCTTTCATATATGCGGATAGTCATGGAGGCATTCGGAAAAAACTGATTCTTCATCTCTCGCTCAACTCTTAGCACATCTTCCTTCTGAATCAGTCTGTCTGAGGAAATGTATATTCTGAGAAAGTCTTTCCTCTTTGTCGCAGAAACCTTCTCAACCATGACCTGCTCAAATAAATCCTCTATTCCGGTATCCAGTTTTAATGTTGGAAAAACTTCAAAAAACTTTTTCGACATAATATTGTCATGCCTCTCTTACCAATGTTATTCCGTACTTCCCCAATTCAGCAGTTCTTCCTTGAGCGTATTAAGGAGCTCTGCTTCCGGAACCTTCTTCACAATCTCGCCGCGCTTTATCAGAAGTCCTTCTCCATCACCGCCGGCTATTCCTATATCAGCCTCCCTCGCTTCTCCCGGTCCATTGACGGCGCAGCCCATGACAGCTACTTTGATATCCAGCGGAATATCTGCTACCATTGCTTCTACCTGATTAGCCAGTCCTATCAAATCAATTCTGGTTCTGCCGCAGGTCGGGCATGAAACCACCTCTATGCCGCCCTTGCGCAGTCCTAATGTACGAAGAATCAGCTTGGCGGACTTAATCTCTTCTACAGGGTCGCCCGTCAGTGAAACACGTATCGTATCGCCGATTCCCTGATACAATATAACTCCAAGCCCTATTCCTGACTTGATATTACCGCTAAGTAATGTTCCTGACTCTGTTATACCCACATGCAGCGGATAAGAAGTTCTCTCTGCTAAGATTTCATGCGCCTTAATGCACATCATGACATCTGATGACTTAATACTTATGACAAGGTTGTCATATCCCATATCTTCTATAAGTTTTACTTTATCCAGTGCGCTCTCCACGATTCCTTCCGCTGTCACTCCATGATATTTCTCTATCAGTTCTTTTTCCAGCGAACCGCTGTTCACGCCTACCCTGATTGGAATATCCCTCTCCTTTGCCACCTTGACTACAGCTTTTACTTTTTCGATACTTCCGATATTTCCCGGATTGATGCGTATCTTGTCTGCGCCGTTTTCCATAGCGGCTATAGCCATCTTATAATCGAAATGAATGTCCGCCACAAGCGGAATATGTATCTGCTTCTTAATCTCCTTTATTGCCTGCGCCGCTTCCATAGTCGGTACGGTGGCACGGATAATTTCACAGCCTGCCTGCTCCAGTTTCAATATCTGTCTGACAGTTGCATCCACATCATCCGTTCTGGTATTGGTCATGGACTGGATTAAGATGGGGTTGCCGCCGCCGATAAGGCGGTTTCCGATTTTTACTATTTTGGTGTGTTGGCGATGCATATGGTATACTCCTTTCGCGGTGGTAGTAATTATGAAATTAGGTTTTTCAAGACGGTCGTTGTACAATATAGACAAATCAACGCAGGGCACGCTTGCGCTGCATTGTCGCTCGTAGCGGTACTAAGGCTGCAAAATACGCAGCCCAAGTACCGACGGCTCCATAGCACCCTGCTTATGATATTGTCTATATTGTACAACTACGTTTTGAAAAAAAGCAGTTTTAAATACTTATTTTGATTCGGGAATTAAAAGATATCTCTATGCCGCCTCCGCTCATAAAAATCCCTTTTAACGCCCGAATCCTACTACATATGTAAAACCCAATTTTTCCTACATACTATTTTACACCAAACACAATAATTATAAAAGCTGTTTTCAGTTTTATATTCAATATCGTCACGCCTACTTCTGCACAGAGTCAACAGTATATGTCTCCGCTCCCTGTAGGTAGAAAATCCGCTCCTGCTTCTCTCCCGTCTCGATATTCGTCAAACTGATGCTAAGCTCGCGCATGTCATCTCCTGCAAACAGCTTCTGTTCCAGTTCAAACACAAGGCTGCCTTCTACTCTGTAAACGCTGTCATAGCGTATGATAAGCTTCTGCCCCTGCTTATTGTATACTGTCACCGGCAAAGCGGCTTCCTGTCCTTTTACCTGAACCCCAAATCCGTTTATGAGCATACCCGCAAGCAATATACTTATTCCCAAAAGTCCAGCTGCTTTTTTATCCGTCAGCCAGACTTTCCTTTCTATCCTGCGTAGAATAGTAGTCTTTTTCTGTCTGTCATAATATTTAATCTTTTCCAAATCCCTTTTTACATCTTCCACTGACTGATACCGCATAGATGGGCTCACAGCAGTACACTTTTTCACAATCCGGTCTATGCCCTGTGTCAGAGACGGATTCACCTTTCTCACAGACAAGCTGCCGTGTGTCTGTACAGGCGGAATGCTGCCTGTCAGCATATGATACAGGGTAGCCCCAAAATTATAGATATCGCTCCTTTCATCCACAACATGGCCTAAGCCGCCTTTTAACAGTTGTTCCGGCGCCGCATAGCCCATAGTACCTGCCATCTTTTCCAAACGATTACGGTCATAATTGTACTTAGCGCAAAAAGCCGTTCCGAAATCCACCACTTTTAGTCTTCCATCCGTACATACCATAATATTCTCAGGCTTTAAGTCACGATAAATTATTGGTGGCTTATGTCCGTGCAGATAAGAAAGCAGACCCAGAAGCTGTGCTGCCCATTCACACGAGAGTTTCTCCGAAATCCCTTCTTCACGACTAATAATGTTATGTAAACTTTCTCCGTCTATGTATTCCATCACCAGATACCATCTGCCTTCCCGGAAAAAGTCATATACCGTGGGCAGCATAGGATGGCTTAGTGCTTTCAAATTCTCCATCTCGTTTCTTAAAATTTCTTCCAATTTATCTTTTCCGGGCTCTTTTTGTGTTTTTATGGCAACATGCCGCTCAATATGCCTGTCCCATGCCAGATATACTAAGCTGCATCCTCCTTCTCCAATCTGCTCTTGCAACTCATATTTTCCTGCCAGAACTTTAGCATTGTCCATAAATATTTCACCCATTCCTTTATGCTTCTCCTATCTCTCTTCTTATGGGCTGAAGCCCTCACATAAACAGCCGACATATTATCGCGCTCTCCCCGGCGCATAGCTGCTTCTCCGATTTCCCGAAGCCGTCTTTTACATACTTCCTCCGTCATTTTCTTTGGCGTCAGTACACCGACTATTTCTTCTAAAGTAATTCTGCGTATGAATGCATCTGAGCAAAGTAGGAATGCGTCTCCGCTTCTTATTGTTCCAGTCTCAAAGTCCGGCAAAAAAAATCCTACACTTCCTATATATTTTGTCGGTTCTTCCAATTCATTCACATTTTCCAATTCAAACATATTCTCTAAATCCTTCATATTCCCCCTAGCCTTCGTGCGAATTTTAGCTTTCTTACATTGAAAAAAGCGGTAAATTCTGCTTTCGCCCAGATGCCATAGCATATATTTTTTCTCCCAGATAATCAGCATTGACAAGGTTGTCCCCATCTCCTGACCGCAATTTTCAGCATATTCATGCATTCTGCACTGTATCCTATAGACCTTCCGCTCTACGAAACGCCTGATTGCGCATACCGGATTCTTCTTACATAGTGCGTCAAGCAGTCCGTCTTCAAACCATGTCGTAAATTCCTTCGTCAGATAACCACTTGCACATTCACCCAGCTCACCCATACCATCGCAAACCGCTGCCAGCAACACTCTTCCCTTAGAGGTCAGTGCCTGCATCAAAACCAATGAATCCTGATTTATTTCGCTTATAGCCCCTTTATTCCAATATACAACTGCATCATAATGCACAATATCTTAATCCCCTTTCTTTACTAGAATGTACAATTGGTAAACCGTACCTTTTTACATGCAAATTTTAGATACAAAATCGTAATACAGCTAATTTTTCTTTGATATACGTTATAAAATGATATACGCAATGAAATATGCAAAGATCTTAAAGAATTTTCAAAAGAAAAAAACTCTTAGAATTTTCTATCATCAGAAATAAT
>JAIDPH010000204.1 GCA_029062885.1 Lachnospiraceae bacterium | reverse complement strand
TGGCTATCAAATTTGAATTTGAACCGCTTCTTTTGGTTCCGATAGCCTTTGGTATGCTGCTTGTTAATATCTATCCGGATATTATGGCCGAGTACGGCGAAGGCGGTGCCGGCGGCGGTTTACTGTATTATTTCTACAAACTGGATGAGTGGGCAATATTACCGTCCCTTATTTTCATGGGTGTCGGTGCAATGACGGACTTCGGACCGTTAATTGCTAATCCTAAGAGTTTCCTGCTCGGAGCGGCAGCTCAGTTTGGTATTTTTGCGGCTTACTTCGGTGCAATTGCAATGGGCTTTAATGATAAAGCAGCAGCAGCTATATCTATTATCGGTGGAGCGGATGGTCCTACATCCATTTTCCTTGCAACAAAGCTGCAACAGACTACACTACTTGGACCGATTGCGGTTGCGGCATATTCCTATATGTCATTAGTTCCGATTATTCAGCCGCCTATTATGAAGCTTTTCACAACAGAGAAGGAAAGAAAAATCAAAATGGCACAGCTTCGTCCTGTTACAAAGCTTGAAAGGATTTTATTCCCTATCGTTGTAACAATTGTAGTTTCTCTGATTCTTCCTACAACAGCTCCGTTGGTTGGTATGCTGATGTTAGGTAACCTGTTCAGGGAGTCAGGTGTAGTAAGGCAGTTGACAGAGACGGCTTCTAATGCGCTTATGTATATAGTAGTTATCATTCTGGGTACTTCCGTAGGTGCGACTACAAGTGCCGAGGCGTTCTTGAACTGGGATACTATTAAGATTGTAGCACTTGGTCTTATTGCATTTGCTTTCGGAACCGCAGCAGGTGTTTTGTTTGGTAAGCTGATGTGTATAATGACAAAAGGCGCTGTTAATCCGCTTATCGGTTCAGCGGGTGTATCTGCTGTTCCTATGGCGGCTAGAGTTTCACAGAAAGTTGGTGCAGAATCAGACCCTACCAATTTCCTTTTAATGCATGCTATGGGACCTAACGTAGCAGGTGTTATTGGTACTGCGGTAGCAGCCGGAACGTTTATGGCAGTATTCGGTGTATTTTAAATAGATAAAAATAGGAGGAAATAGAAATGGCAGAACAGGCTAAAAAACCGATTGGAATCATGGAAACCGTTCTTCGTGACGCACATCAGTCTCTGATTGCGACAAGAATGCCTACCGAAATGATGCTTCCAATCGTAGAAAAAATGGATAAAGTTGGTTATCACGCAGTAGAATGCTGGGGCGGCGCAACATTTGATGCATCCCTTCGTTTCCTGAAAGAAGATCCGTGGGACAGACTTAGGAAATTAAGAGACGGATTCAAAAATACTAAGCTGCAGATGCTTTTCAGAGGTCAGAATATCTTAGGATACAGACCATATGCAGATGATGTTGTAGACAGCTTTGTAGAGAAGTCTATTGCAAACGGTATAGATATTATTCGTATTTTTGACTGCTTGAATGATTTGAGAAACTTACAGGAAGCAGTAAATGCAACCAATAAGGTTAAGGCAAGAGAGGGCAGAGGACATGCGCAGGTAGCGCTTTCCTATACATTGGGCGACGCTTATACCATGGAATATTGGATGGATATGGCGAAGAAGATTGAAGAGATGGGTGCAGATTCTATCTGTATAAAGGATATGGCAGGTCTTCTCGTTCCATATAAAGCTTCCGAAATGATTTCAGCAATGAAGTCAGCAACCAAGCTCCCGATTCAGCTGCACACACACTATACTTCAGGTGTGGCAAGCATGACATATCTGAAGGCTGTAGAAGCAGGAGTCGATGTAATTGACTGTGCTATATCTCCGTTTGCTATGGGTACGTCACAGCCGGCTACGGAAGTTATGGTAGAGACCTTTAAGGGAACTCCTTATGATACAGGATATGACCAGAATCTGCTTGCAGAAATTGCAGATTATTTCAGACCTTACAGAGATAAGTGTCTTGCTGATGGTCTGCTTAATCCTAAGGTTATGGGTGTTGATATCAAGACACTGTTATACCAGGTACCGGGCGGTATGCTTTCCAATATGGTTAGCCAGTTGAAAGAGCAGAACGCAGAAGATAAATACTATGACGTTCTGAAGGAAATCCCAGCGGTAAGAAAAGACCTTGGCGAGCCTCCGCTTGTTACACCTTCATCACAGATAGTAGGTACACAGGCAGTATTTAATGTACTTATGGGTGAAAGATACAAGATGGCAACTAAGGAGACTAAGGCAGTTCTTCGTGGTGAATACGGACAGACCGTAAAACCGATGAATCAGGAAATAATTGATAAGGTTATTCCGGGAGAAGAAAGAATTACCTGTCGTCCTGCAGATTTGCTTGAGAATGAGATGGATAAGCTTGAAGGAGAAATGAAAGAATGGAAACAGCAGGATGAGGATGTATTATCATATGCTCTGTTCCCACAGGTAGCAACTGACTTCTTCAAATATCGTCAGGCTCAGCAGGAGAAAGTTGATATGACGCAGGCTGATACGAAGAATGCGGCGTATCCGGTTTAAATATCATCATAAGTAATTAATAAGAAAAGTAAAAAGGCGGTTGGGAATATAAGTTCTTGACTGCCTTTTTTATTAAATAACATCTGTATGATTTGATGGCAGAAGGTATATTTTATGTATTGGAGGGCAGATTGCACAAAATGTTCTCTCATGCCTGGCTGCGTTGTATGGATTTTCTAAATATTCCGGCAATGTCGTGGATACGGACGCAACCGCCCGCTATTCGCCGTCCGGGCTCAGAGCGGGCTTTTCAGGACATCCATGTCCCGAAATTGCTGGGTATAGAGTCGGAATATTAAGAAAATCTCATACGACTCCGCAAGGCACTTCGAGAACATTTTGTGCAATCTGCTTATCGAAGTTACTAAATATACCGTTTTCTTTCGATTCTGTCAAATTATTTTTGAGTTACAAGTTTGGTCATTGAGCGTTATATTTCCAAAACGCAGTAGTACAATATAGGTAAATTACGACAGGGTGCTATGGAGCCGTCGGTACTTAGGCTGCGTATTTTGCAGCCTTATGTACCGCTACGAGCGACAATGCAGCGCAAGCATGCCCTGCCGTAATTTATCTATATTGTACTACGGTCGTCTTGAAACTACCCCCTTTTGCCAACTACCTGTTATTTTTTTACAATAATATTTTTTTTGTATTGACTGTTATCATATAAATATATTATAATAACATATGTTATAAAAATTAATTACATAAACAAGTCGTAACTTATAATTAATGAAGGCATTACAATGTAATCGTTACACAAAGTGAGGAAGTGCGGTATGGCAAGAAAAGAAACAATTACTAAAACTGATATTTTAAATGCAGCGTTTGAAATGACAAGCGAAGAAGGGTTCGACAGTGTGACAGCAAGAACTCTTGCGGCTAAAGCAGGCTGTTCCACACAGCCGATTTTCAGAATTTATAAGAACATGGAAGAACTTGGGAAAGAGTTGTTTGAGCATGTCATAGGATTTTTTAATACATATTATGAAAATTTTCCGAAAAAAAATGACACGCCCTTTGTAAACCTTGGTCTTGCATATATAAGCTTTGCACAGAAAAACCCGAAGTTGTTCAGACTGCTGTTCGATTCTGAAAACCGACATGGAAAGAGTCTGTATGATATTTTGAACGGTACGGATGGAGCTGTTGTAAAAGAGATTAATAGTGCTAAGCAGAATGGTTGCAGTAATCCTAGTGTAATGTTTATGAAAATGTGGATTTTTATCCATGGTGCAGCTTGTATGTCGCTGACAGGGGACTATGATCTGAGCGAAGAAGAAACTATAGCGCTTTTAGAAGAATCATACAAAGCTTTTCTTTAAGATTAGAAACAAAAGAAACACATTTTTTTATTGTTAAATTACAAGAGCGGGAAGGGGTCGGTGGCCCGGATGGAGAATCGTTACGACATTATTACAAGAATTAATGAGTATTATGGCAGAATGAGTAAGAGCCAGAAAGCGATTGCAGACTTTATTTCTGACCATTATGGACAGGCTGTATTCATGACAGCTGCGAAGATGGGAGAAACATTAGGCATCAGTGAGTCTACCGTCGTGCGGTTTGCTACTTTTGTGGGGTATAGTGGATATCCTGAGTTTCAGAGGGATTTGGAAGATTGGGTACAGAATAAGATTAATTCAGTGCAGAGAATTGGTGCCAAATATGGACGAAGCTCACAGTCGGAGATTCTGACCTCAGTACTTACTGCCGACATTGAAAAAATAAAAGATACGATAGATAATCTTGATTCGGCGGCGTTTGAAACGGCAGTTGATATCATATTGGAAGCTAAGAATGTCTATATCATGGGAATCCGAAGTTGTGCGCCTCTGGCGGATTTTTTACAGTTCTATCTGAATATGATCAGGGGAAACGTGATCCTGCTTAGAACAACAAGCGTATCGGAAACTTTTGAACAAATGATTAGAATTGATGAAAATGATGCAATTATTGGAATAAGTTTTCCCAGATATTCCATGCGTACATTAAAGGCAATCGAGTTTGCTAACGACAGGAATGCAAAAGTAATTACGATTACAGACAGTGTACATTCTCCAATGAATTTGTATTCTTCATGTAATCTGCTTGCCAGAAGCGATATGGTTTCCATAGTAGATTCTCTGGTAGCACCTCTTAGCCTGATTAATGCGCTTGTAGTTGCCATGTGTTTGAAGCGGCCGGAGAGCGTAAAACTGAATCTTAAAAATTTGGAAAATGCATGGAATAATTATCAGGTATATTTAAATGACGAAATTAATTTTATAGATGAGGAACCGATGTTATATAATCCTCTGTGGAAAGAAGAAAAATGAGCAGAGTCATTGTAGTTGGCGGCGGAGCCGCCGGAATGATGGCGGCAGTCAGTGCTGCCTATAAGGGGCATGAGACGCTCCTGATTGAACAGAATGAGAAGCTTGGGAAAAAGCTTTTTATTACGGGCAAAGGAAGATGCAATGTAACCAATGCCTGTGAGGCAGACAAATTCTTTGAAAATATTGTATCCAATCCAAAGTTTTTATATAGTGCGTTTTATGGATTTGATAACAGGCAGATGATGGCTTTGTTGGAGGAAACTGGTTGTCGTCTTAAGATAGAGAGGGGAGAGCGTGTTTTTCCGGTATCAGACCACTCTTCGGATATTATAGCGGCATTACAGCGTATTTTGAAAGAAAGAAAAGTAAAATTAAACCTGAAAATGAAGGTGCGTGAGCTTTTGCTGGAAGAAAACATCGAAGAAGGCGTAAAGCAGGTTTGCGGCGTACTTTTGGAGAATGGCAGAGAGGAGAGGGCGGATGCCGTAATCCTTGCAACGGGCGGACTCTCATATCCGCTCACCGGTTCGACAGGAGACGGTTTAAAGATGGCAGAGAACTTGGGCCATAAGATTAAGAACTGCGTACCGTCGCTGGTGCCGTTTAATGTAAAAGAAGAATGGTGTATGCGTTTACAAGGGCTGTCATTGAAAAATATTAATCTTGCAATGAAAGAAGTAAATAAAGAGATTTATTGTGGATTTGGAGAAATGCTTTTTACACATTTTGGAATCAGCGGACCATTGGTACTTTCCGCCAGCAGCTTTTATGAGAGATGTAAGAATAAAGAAAATATCATATGCGAAATAGATTTAAAACCCGCTTTGTCTGAAGAACAGCTTGAAAAAAGGGTGTTGAGGGATTTTGAGGAAAATCAGAACAGACAGTTTAAAAATGCTCTGAACGGATTGCTGCCTTCCAAGCTTATTCAGGTTATAATAGAACTCTCGGAAATTCTTCCGGATAAAAAGGTGAACGAGATTGCAAGGGCGGAAAGAAAGAATCTGGTGCATCTGATGAAGCACTTGATTCTTCATATAAACGGTACAAGAGGTTTTGATGAAGCGATTATTACTCAAGGCGGCGTAAGTGTTAAGGAAGTCAATCCGTCCACTATGGAATCCAAGCTTGTTAAAGGCTTGTATTTTGCAGGGGAAATATTGGATTTGGACGCTTTGACGGGTGGATTTAATCTGCAGATTGCGTGGTCAACCGGACACCTTGCGGGAGATAGTATATAAAACAGTAAATAAGATAGTATATAAAAAAATATAAAAATAGGAGAAAGATAATGGGATATAAAATAGCGATTGACGGACCTGCGGGAGCAGGAAAAAGCACTATAGCAAAGGTTATTGCAAAGAAGCTTGGTTTTATATATGTGGACACCGGAGCTATGTATCGTGCCATGGCACTTTTTATTATGAATGAGGGAATTGACCCTAAGGATGCGGAAGCGATAAACAATAAGTGTAAGGAAGCCGATATTACGATCCGTTATGAAAACGGGGAACAGATAGTTTATTTAAACGGAGAAAATGTTAACAGTCTGATTAGGACACAGCAAGTTAGCAATATGGCTTCTCTTACGAGCCCTAATATAGAAGTCAGAAAGAAGCTTGTAGAATTGCAGCAGAAATTGGCCGCTGATGCGGATGTGGTAATGGATGGAAGAGATATCGGCACCTGTGTTCTGCCGGATGCAGAGGTGAAGGTTTTTCTTACCGCCGGAAGCAGAGTGCGCGCCGAGCGCAGATATAAAGAACTTATGGCAAAAGGTGAAGATTGTGATATTGACATAATTGAAAAAGAGATTATAGAGCGTGATAATCAGGATATGACAAGAGAAATATCACCGCTCAAAGCGGCTGAGGATGCCACTTTTGTAGATTCCTCTTATATGACAATTGAGGAAGTGGCAGAAACAATTATCGGTATGGTATCCTATAAAAAGGAAGGATAAAGCAATGGAAGTAATAGTTGCAAAAAATATCGGTTTCTGCTTTGGCGTAAAAAGGGCTGTAGATGCCGTATATGAACAGGCTGAAAAAGATGGAAACATATATACATACGGAGCAATAACCCATAACGAAGAAGTCGTTAAGGATTTGGAAAAAAAGGGCGTACGTGTAATAGGTTCTGCCAAAGAGCTTGAGAGTATACAGGAAGGCACTGTTATTATCCGTGCACACGGAGTGGCGCAAAGTTTTTATGAACAGGTCAACAGACAAGGACTTAAATATATTGACATGACCTGTCCTTTTGTCAAAAGAATTCATGATATAGTGGAAAAAGAAAGCGCGGCCGGAAAGCAGATTGTTATAATCGGCAATGCGGGACATCCGGAAATTGAGGGGATTGTAGGCTGGTGTAAAACTCCTGCAATCGTTATAGAGTCATTGGATGAAGCGAAGGAATTTAATTATACAGGTGGGAAAGAACTCTGTGTAGTGTCACAGACGACATATAACTACAATAAATTTCAAGATATAGTTGAAATTTTTAAGCAAAAAGGTTACAATGTTATTATTGAGAATACTATATGTAACGCCACAGAGGTGCGACAAACCGAGGCAAGGGAAATAGCAGCTAAAGTTGATGTTATGATAGTAATAGGTGGAAATCATAGTTCTAATACACGAAAACTATATGAAATCTGTATGCAGGAATGTGAAAACACTTATTTTATACAGACACTGGATGATTTGAATTTAGATTTATCTGAATCTGTCAAACTGGTGGGTATTACAGCAGGGGCGTCTACCCCAAACAATATTATCGAGGAGGTTCAAAATTATGTCAGAATTAACTTTTGAACAAATGTTAGAAGATTCTTTAAAGACAATACACACAGGAGAGGTTGTTGAAGGTACAGTCATTGATGTTAAACCAGAAGAGATTGTTCTTAATATTGGATATAAATCAGACGGCATTTTAACCAGGAATGAATACACAAATGAGCCTAATGTTGATTTGACAGCAGTAGTAAAACCGGGCGATAAGATGGAAGTCAAGGTTTTAAAAGTAAATGATGGTGAGGGACAAGTTCTTCTTACTTATAAGCGTCTGGCTGCTGACAGAGGAAATAAAAGGATTGAGGAAGCATATAATAATAAAGAAGTTCTTAAAGCAAATGTAGCACAGGTTTTAGATGGCGGATTGAGCGTTATAGTTGATGAAGTAAGAATTTTCATTCCTGCAAGCCTTGTATCTGACGGTTATGAAAAGGATTTGACGAAATATGCAGGACAGGAAATAGAGTTCGTTATCAGCGAATATAATCCGAAAAGAAGGAGATATATCGGTGATCGTAAACAGTTAATAGTAGCTAAGAAAGCTGAATTGCAAAAGCAGTTGTTTGAAAAAATCAAAGAAGGCGACATAGTAGAGGGTACTGTTAAGAACATAACAGAATTCGGCGCATTTATAGACCTTGGAGGCGCTGACGGACTGCTTCACATATCTGAGATGTCATGGGGCAGAGTTGAAAACCCTAAGAAAGTCTTTAAAGTAGGCGAAAAGCTTAAAGTGTTGATTAAAGAAATTTCAGGAAATAAGGTTGCCTTAAGTCTGAAATTTGAGGATGAAAATCCTTGGAAAGATGCAGCAGTTAAATATGCAATCGGAAATGTTGTTACAGGTAAAGTTGCGCGTATGACAGATTTTGGCGCATTTGTAGAACTAGAATCCGGCATTGATGCACTTCTCCATGTTTCACAGATTTCTAAGGAGCGCATTGAAAAACCTGCTGATGTTTTGAAGGTTGGAGAAGAAGTAACTGCTAAAGTAGTTGATTTCAAAGAGGAAGACAAAAAAATCAGCTTAAGTATCAAAGCAATGTATGCTGCAGCATCTAAAGAAGAAGCAGAAGACGATGACGCAGATGAGGTGTCAGTAGACATTGATGCGGTAATCGCAAGTGAAAACGAAAATGTTACACAGGAATAGAATGAATTGCCGGTTGATTGAACGGTAAAGTTATCGAACTAAAAAGGAGAGTGGAAATAGTATATGGCATATGATTATGAGTATTTCAAGAAGGCGGTTTTAGATTTAACTAAGATTGATCTGAATGCTTATAAAGAGAAGCAGATGAAACGCCGGATTGATACATTGATTTCCAAAAATAAGATTGTAGGGTATGAAAACTATGTGGCAGCTCTTAAAAGCGATAAAAAGCTTTTTGAGGAATTTGTCAATTATCTGACTATCAATGTTTCAGAATTTTATCGTAATCCGGAGCAGTGGCAGATTATGGATAAAGATATCATTCCTGAACTTATTAAAAAATTTGGTAATAATCTGAAGGTATGGAGTGCGGCTTGTTCCACCGGAGATGAACCATACTCGCTGGTTATGGCGTTATCAAGGCATCTTCCGTTAGATAAGATTAAAATTCATGCAACTGATTTGGATAAGCAGGTTATTGCAAAAGCAAAGGTCGGTCTATACGGAGAGAAGAGCATTGTCAGTGTACCTGCCGATTTGAAGAAAAGATTTTTCACAAAAATCGGTCCTTCATATCAAATTTCAGATGAAATTAAGTCAAGAGTTGAATTTAGCGAGCACAATCTGTTAAGAGATACATATCCTTCGGATTGCAATTTGATTGTGTGCCGTAATGTGTTGATTTATTTCACAGAAGAGGCAAAAGAAGAAGTATTCCGTAAATTCTACAAAAACATTAAGCCGGGAGGCTATTTGTTCATAGGAAATACGGAGCAGATTATCAATTATAAGGAAATAGGTTATACAAGGAAGAATTCTTTCTTCTATGGAAAACCATAACCGTATGCAGTTAATAGGTATTAGCCATTTTATTTAACACATGAGCCGCGTATTCTGAAAAGAGTGCGCGGTCTTTTTTTCGTTCTTCCGTCAGTTCAAAGAATAATTCCTTACTGGTATAATCGCGCTTGAAAAATGGCTCAATAAAAACATCCCATTCCGGCAGGTAGGAAGAAATTTTACGAGTATAACAGGTTGCAGCAGTTGCCTGTGTGCGGTGGTCTTTATCTACAAAAGAGGCAACTGACTTATGTATTGCCGTATCTTCTAAAGGAAGGTAATAATAATCCTTGTAGTTAGAATAAAAATATTTCATCTCTTCGTTATAGATTGTGACCTTCAGACGGCCTTCGTCACCTTCGCCGATAAAAGAGCAGCCGTTTAAGAAAGTTGAAAGCTGACGAGGGATGGCAGTAGGAAGCTCTAAGTTCATCAGAAGCACATGCTGTTCTTTTCCGTGAAAATCTTTATATGAATTTGCCTGAACTTTCTTTGCTCTGGGCTTTTCGTTAAATAAATCATAATATGAAAGCATTGAAGTGAGCTGAAGCATACCCTTCATATCTTCAAAGTTATGTAAAAGAAGCTCGTTATTATTATATTTAGTGGACTGCTTTACATAATTATGGTATACGGTGATAAGTTCGCCACCGTCAAAACGATCCTTGCGTTCAATGCCCAGGAATCTCTCCATTGTCTTTTGCTTGCAGTTAGGTATATTAAGGAAAAACTTATAAGGAGAAATTCGCCTGTAGAGGTCAATTCCTTCAAAAGATTCAAAGTTGTAATCCAGATTAAACTGCGCCGCCTTGTGCAATAAGTAAGGAAGATCAAAGTTATTACCGTTAAAGTGAATTAAATGTGTATAATTGGCTGCAAAAGAGAAGAATGAAATTAAAAGCCATTTTTCATCATCATAACTATCTGCAAACCATTGCTTAATATACCAGCAGCCATTTGTATAATATGCTGCTCCAATCAGGTACAAATAGGAGTTTTTGGCCGTAAAGCCTGTGGTTTCTATATCCAAAAAAAGAATTTTCTCCAGAGGAGCAATACGTTCCAGCGGATATTGCATTTCAAATTTTTCTAATTTATTGTTTTCGGTAATCATATGCATCAAACTCCAATCTTTCTTGCCTTTATATAAATGATAACACATTTTTTGAATTAACAGTAGTTTTT
>JAIDPH010000203.1 GCA_029062885.1 Lachnospiraceae bacterium | reverse complement strand
TATCATAACCTAGTAGAAAAGCATTTTCAATTAAATTTAAACGATATAGATGTAGAAAAACCATGAACGTAATATTGATAATTCTATTTAGTAATCATGATATAGTATCCGAATCAGCTTTATAAAGAGACTTAATACAAAATATTGTATTGTGCAGTTTTATCACCGCGCCTGTTCATATGATATGCAGCTTTGCACTGTAATAAAAGGAATATTTTCAGATGCTAATCATACACAATACAAAGAATACGGTGCATGTTTTTTATTTCCCTCATATTCTTTATAGCATAATCCGTTCTTTTCCGAAACCGCACTTGCAATCAGTTTTTTTGTAAGCTCCGGAACATCATCCCTTGATAAAGCTTCTTCAATATCCAGCCATAGCACTTCACTGTTTTCATTATTATCACTTGAAGCCTCACCGGAAATATATTCAGCCCTGAATGCGATATACCAATCGTGCATATTAAATCTGATTCCAATGATTTCCTTTGCTTCAACTTCAACCTTGGTTTCTTCCATAAATTCGCGTTTTAATGCTTTTTGTGGAGTTTCACCAACATTCACATATCCCCCTGGTATTATAAGCATATTTTTCCCACTTCCGTACGTATGTCTTGCGAGTAATACTTTTCCGTTTCTTACGACAACGCCCGTCACGCTCTGTCCCCAATTTGTATTTTCACTATTCATATGTACCTCCCAAAATTCTAAATTATTCAATGCAAACATATTACCACATACGCACACACACGCAACACAATTTCATTGTGTTTTTGCATTGAGTTTTTCTTAAACTTTTCTTGCGTTATTTCAATAATTGATGTATATTGTTTTCATACTGTTTTAAACAAATACATATCTGGAGGAATCATTATGAAAGAAAAAGTCGTTCTTGCATATTCCGGCGGTCTTGATACAACTGTTATCATCCCCTGGTTAAAAGAAAATTTTGATTATGAAGTAATCTGCGTATGCGGTAACTGCGGACAGGAAGAAGAGCTTGACGGTCTTGAGGAAAGAGCTTTATCAAGCGGAGCTTCCAAATTATATATCGAAGACCTGACAGACGAATTCTGTGACGATTTCATCGTTCCTTGTATACAGGCTCATGCGGTATATGAAAATAAATATCTGCTCGGTACCTCAATGGCAAGGCCTGTCATTGCAAAAAGACTGGTTGAAGTAGCTCGTAAAGAAGGCGCTACGGCAATCTGCCACGGAGCAACAGGCAAAGGAAACGACCAGATTCGTTTCGAACTGGCTGTTAAAGCTCTTGCTCCCGATTTAAAAATCATTGCTGCATGGAGAAATGAGAAATGGAACATGGATTCCCGTGAAGCGGAAATCGAGTACTGCCGCAATCATGGCATTAATCTGCCGTTCTCTGCTGACAACAGCTACAGCCGCGACCGTAACTTATGGCATATCAGCCATGAAGGTCTGGAACTGGAAGATCCCGCCAATGAGCCTAACTATGAGCATCTCTTAGTTCTTGGCACTACTCCTGAGAAAGCGCCTGATGAGGGCGAGTATGTTACCATGACTTTTGAAAAAGGAATTCCTACATCTGTAAACGGTAAAAAGATGAAAGTATCTGAAATAATCAAGGAATTAAATAAGCTTGGCGGAAAACACGGCATCGGTATTGTCGATATCGTAGAGAACCGTGTTGTCGGCATGAAATCCCGCGGCGTATACGAGACACCCGGCGGAACTATCCTTTATGAGGCTCACCAACAGCTTGAGGAGCTGATTCTTGACCGTGAAACATATGCCCTTAAAGCTGATTTAGGAAGCAGGTTTGCACAGGTTGTATATGAAGGAAAGTGGTTTACCCCGATTCGTGAAGCTTTACAGGCTTTCATTGAGTCTACGCAGAGGTATGTGACAGGCGAAGTAAAATTCAAGCTGTACAAGGGTAATATCATCAAAGCGGGCACTACGTCACCATATTCTCTGTACAACGAGAGCATAGCTTCCTTTACTACCGGCGACTTGTACGACCATCATGATGCAGAAGGATTCATCAATCTCTTCGGTCTGGCAAGTAAAGTACGCGCTATGAAGATGCAGGAAACAGAAGGTAAATAGGTTTTACGGTTTATATACAATAAGAGGTTATCTGTGGACGTTATATCATATATCCTTTCTTATTTAGGAGTCATTAATTTTATCGGACTAATCATAATGGGCATTGACAAACTTAAGGCAAAAAAAAGAGCGTGGAGAGTTCCTGAATCCACGCTGTTTGTCATTGCTTTAATTGGCGGCAGTCTGGGTACTACAATGGGTATGTTCCTGTTCCGTCATAAGACAAGGCACTGGTATTTTAGGTACGGAATGCCTGCGATTCTTATAATACAGATTGCTATCGTCGTTATACTTATGAATTCGCCAATTCATTTTTCTATATTGTAATAACAACTCCTCCGTCATTAGCATACATACTGCTGACACCGGCAGTGTCCATGATAATAACATCCTTTACTTCGGTTCTTGCGAGCAGTTCTTTTTTATAGAATTCCGCTCTGTCAGGGCAGTTGCACTGTGATATCATAAGTGTTCTATCCTTAATATCAGGCACTTCTTTTACCATAATATCAGCTAATTTGCTGAGCGCTTTCTTCATTCCTATTGCCTGGCTCTTCTGTGCTATTACTCCATGATCGCCATACATAATCGGTTTGATATTAAGAGTTGATACGACCATGGCTTTTACGCCTGTGAGTCTGCCATTCTTACGCAGGGTCTCTAAATTATCCAAAATGAAGTATGTCTTCATCTCATCCCTGAATGCTTCCAGTTTCTTCACTGTATCCTCAAAGGAAACGCCCTGTTCCTGAAGTTCCATTGCCATCAACGCATACTGTGTCTCACCGCTGGCTGCCGATTCGGAATCAAAAACGCAGATATTTTTCTCCCCATATTTCTCAATATACAGATTCTTACCCACTTCCGCGCTGTTATAACTGCCGCTTAAGTGTGATGATAAGGTAAAAACGAATATGTTCTCCGCTTCTGTCCGATAAGCTTCCATATACTTTTCAGGAGAAGGGCATGATGATTTCGGACACTGCGGACAATTCGCCACCTGTGCCAGAAATTCAGCCTGGCTAAAATTCTTATCATCCATGATTTTATAATCGCCCACTTCTAATCCTAACGGGATAATCTCAAATCTCTCGTCTTCTTTATACTGTTCCGGCAATTCGCAACAACTGTCTACTACAATTTTATATTTCATAAAGCCTCCGCAACTATTCCATGTAGTTTTAATTACTACTTATGATAACATATCATAACATGAGTAATCATTATTGTAAATAGTATTTGAAAGTTTTCTTTAATTTTTTACGCGCTAGCCATGGAAAAAACAGTAGTAACAAGCATGTTTCCGTCTTTCATTTCCGCGTAAATCTCGCCTCCCATTTTGTTCATAAGCTTACGGCAGATATACAATCCAAGTCCGTTTCCTCTTATTCCTTCGGCATTAGAGCCTCGAATAAAGCTTTCAAAAATATGAATAAGCTCATCTTCACGCAAAGTACATCCGCCATTTTTCACTGTAATAAGCTTACAATCCTCTTCTTCGGCAAATTCCAGTTCGATTTTGCTGCCGTCTCCATATTTTATGGCATTTTCAATGATATTCTGCAAGACTTCAACGCTTCTGTTAAAGTCCCCTTTAAGTATACAGTCAACGTATTTTCCCACGCTGAAATCAATTTTCATCACTTCCAGTTTGTCCCTGTAGTATCGTGTGATTTCATCTGTCAATGCAGATAAATAAAATTCACTTGCTTCAACGTCCAGTTCAAGAAAATCCTCACTTGATGCCTTTATGATTTCCGAAACATATTTCTCTATCTCATCAGCCTTTGAGTTTATGCTTTCGGCAATTTCAAGCTGTTTTTCCCTGTCCCGGTAAAGTCCCTTTGACAATGCTTTAGAATATAGTTTTATCGCTGAAAGCGGCGTTTTTATGTCGTGCGAAAGGGAAATGACGAGCATCTTTTTCTCTCTGAGAAGACTCAATTCCAGCTGTCTGTGCTTCTCCATATTTTCACGCAGAACATTGACTCCCCAGACAAATTTTCCGAAAAATTTATGTTTATTCTCATTTATGGGAACAGTCAGGTTCCCCTTGGAAAGCTCGTACGGAACATCACGCAAATCCTCAAATGGTCTGATAATTCTGCTACGGACAAAAAGCAGAATAAGAATTATTATAAGCGACATCGCCGCAAGCATTACATTCACCGAAAAAACAATATTCTTATCATATGCTCCTGAGTTATAGGTATAGTCAAAACGGTATGTCTCGCCGTTAATTACCATGACTGAATAGTCGCTTTCATTTTCCTCAAAAAATGCAGAATAGTTTTTGCCGTCAAAACGCGTTATATTTGTGATATATAAGCAATTATCAAGATTAATATTGTCATAGCCGTTATTTTCAATTTCATCTGCAAGCCTGCTTATTTCGACTCGATAAGGTCTCCCACCTCTTTTAGAGGCGCTGGGAATCAGTATGTTTGCCAGCAGAAATACCATAATAATAAATACGATGACCAATGCGAAAATCTTGTTAAATCTTTTCATACAAATTTGTACCCCACTCCCCATACCGTCTGAATCCTCTGCGGTTTTCCGGGATTATCCTCTATTTTCTGACGAAGCCATTTTATATGGACAGTCAGCGTCTGCTGCTCCGAAAAGCTCTCGCTCCCCCATACCTGATTAAAAATGTATTCCTTTCCAAGCGTTTTACCCTTATTTTCCATGAGCAGCAAAAGCAGGTCAAACTCTTTGGAAGTCATATCAACTACGACACCGTTTTTCCTTACGGTTCGGCTTTCTTTATTAAGCGTCAGACTGCCGTCTGTAATCTCGTCAATAAAGTATCTCCTCTTGAAAATCCCCTTGATTTTTGCTAACAGAATATCAATGTCATACGGCTTTTCGATGTAATCGTCTGCTCCTATTATAAGCCCGTTAAGCTTATCGTCCTTGGAGGTTCTTGCGCTCACAATGATTATGGGGGTATTGCTTTCCTCGCGGATTTTCTTACAAACAGAGAATCCATCCTTTCCGTGCAGCATTATATCAAGCACGATAAGCCTTGCGCCGTATTTTTCATACAGTGACAAGGCTTCTTCGCCTGTAAGGGCAACGCTTACTGTATAACCCTCTGCTCTTAAGAAATCACACAGCAGATTCGCAAGCTCTTTATTATCCTCTACAATTAAAATATCTGTCACGTTTTATCCTTCCTACCAGCCTAACTCCATAAGCCAGTTGTTGAGTGAGCGTTCCCTCTCTCTTAACTGTCCGCCATTAGTATACCTATCTAAATTAAACTCTCCTTTTATATTTCCGTCAACTATATAAAGTATTCTTGTACATTTTGCCGCAACCTTGACGTCATGGGTTACAAGCATAATCGTCGTGCCTTCAGAGTTTATTTTTACAAGTTCTTCCATTACTTCCTCGGATGACGTGCGGTTCAACGCCCCCGTAGGCTCGTCTGCAAAAATCATTTTGGGTTTATTAATCATGCTTCTGCATATACATGCACACTGTAACTGACCTCCCGAAACCTCATTTATGTCATTGTCTGCTATTTCGATTATTCCAAGCTTACGCATCAAATCCTGTCCCCGTTTCACCGTATCCTTACGGCTCTCATGCAGCTTGCCGGACTGGCATGCCGGAAGAATTATATTATCCAGCACGGTAAGATTTTTCAGCATATACATCTGTTGAAAAATGAATCCCATTTCATCAAGCCGCAGGTCTGCAAGTTCTCTCTGGTTAAGTTTAGAAATGTCCCTGCCGCAGAAATCCACCTCGCCTGCGGTAATGCCATCCATACCGGAAACCGAGTACAGAAGCGTGGATTTTCCCGAACCGGAAGGACCCATAACGGCAACCATTTCGCCTTCGTCAACCTTTAGGTTTACGTTTTTTAGGACATTGTTCTGGCGTTTATTGGTGATGTATGTTTTGCATAGGTTTTTTACGGTTAATATGTTTTCCATGATTTGTTCTCCTTTTCTATTTGTTGTAAGCTTCTATTCTATCAAAGTTCAGGGTTAAAAGTGCATTTTATAGGCTGTGAGGGCAGATTGCACAAAATGTTCCCTTGCGCCTGACTTCGGAATATGGATTTTCTAAATATTCCGGTTAAGTTGTGGATAACGGACGCAACCGCCCGCAATTCGCCGTCCGGGCTCAGTGCGGGCTTTTCGGGACATCCATGTCCCGAAATTGCTGGATACCTCGCGGAATATTAAGAAAATCTCATATTCCTTCGCAAGGCACTTCACGAACATTTTGTGCAATCTGCCGTGCAAAGTTTATAGCTGCGCCTTCTACACCCTCTAATCCATATAGGCAATTATAAATTTATCTTTAAGCAATTGTATGTCTATCTTTAATCATTTTAAATCTATCTTTTCAAGTCGTAAGTTTAGTATAACTCTGGCTATCGCAACTCGCAGTTTCCAAAGAGTAGTTGGACAAGATATACAAGTCCATAAGCAGGTACTGTGATGCCGTCGGTACTTAGGGGCCGTATTTTGGCACCTTACGTACCGCTACGGCTGAACTGTAGCGAGAGCGGACCTGCGTTGGATTGTATATCTTGTCCAACGGTCGTCCGGAACTTTACTCCGCCCTCGCCGTATCCGCCGCCCCAATCTTCCTCAAATTCACCGCCCCCGCCGCAGCAGCAATCACTGTCGCAATAAGCACCGTAAGCGGATAAACAAAGTACACATCCATAGGCACAATATCATATTCAATGCTGTATGCGCCCATCATACGGAATACCGGAGTAACCGTAAGCTTTGTAAGCGGCGTCGAAACTACCGTGCCGATAATAATTGAAATAAACAGTATAAGTCCGATACGCATTATCTGCCATGCCACAAGTGAAGAATTTTTGAATCCTATTGCTTTAAGCACTGCTATTTCTCCCTTTTCTTTTGCAACGAAGCTCCTCACCATAAGTACCGAAACCAGAGTATTTATGCAGATAATTATTACAAGAATAAGTCTTTTTACGCCTTCAAACTGTCCCGCAATATCAACCATCATATAGCTTATATATCCGCCCGCCGTATAAACACCCTGATCAGGATATTCCTTTTTAAGAAGCTCATATCTTTCTTCAAAGGTCTTTTTATCAGGATTATCTTTGTATGAAATCTGTAAGCCAAAACAGCCTGCCGCAAGACTGTAATCAATATTATCACCTTGATAAAAGCGTATGCTTTCGCCCAAATTGTTCATACTCTGATTAATAGCGGTTATGATATACTTCCTTTTTTCTTCGCCCATTTCAATTACAACTTCATCTCCTATTTCCGCTCCGATTTTATCCGCGATAACATAGGAAATTGCAACTTCTTTTTCATTCTGCGGCGGAGTACCCTCAATATATGTGTACATATCAGCCGTTACTGCTCCCTTTCCCTGAAAAGCAAGGGAAGAGCAGCTTTTGTCCCCATGTGAAATATTAAAACGAAACAGTATTTCCTGAAAAACGTCCGCGTCTATATTATGTTGTTCAAATATTTTTTGAAGCTCATCATGCTTCTCAAAAAACATCTCCTCACTATACCCTGACGTTGTAAATAATGCGTCCTGAGAAATAACCATGTCGCAGTCCGCCATACTGAATGATGTGACAAGCTTGTCAGATTGCAGTGTATTTATCACATTTATCGGTATTATTATAAGCAGTATTCCGAGAGTAAAAATCATAATCATAGAAATATACTTTTTCACTCCGCTGAAAATATCATTAAACGCCATAAACGGCACCGGTCCAAGGTGCGAACTGCAAAGCCGTATAAAGCTCTTTTTAGAATAGCGCTCGCCTGTTTCACCGTTTCTGATTGCATCAATGGGCGAAAACTTCTTGATTTTCCCCGTACATAAATAACAGAATATTACCACTACTGCTGCCTTGGCTGCTGCAAAAATAATGTTTAAGAAGTATCTGTTTTTCCCTGAAATAATTATGTTTCTCGATACGCTTTCTAATAAAAGACTGCCAAACGGGAAACTTAAGAAAAGCCCCACTGCCGCACCTGCGATTGATATCGCAAGATATTTTATTATGTAAAGCCCCCTGATTTTTCCATTTGGAATACCAATCGCTTTCATCACGCCTATTTCACGGAATTCCTCGCTTACCGTAAAATTAATAGTGAATCGCAGAATAACCATTGAAATCAATATAAGGCATATGCTGACAATAAGTATAACCGCCGAAATAAGGATATCCATGATATACATTATTTTGATTGTGGAGCGGTCAACACTCATGATGCTTACCAGGTTAAAATTATTAAACTTATCCTCATACGAATCATCTGCATAGACAGCAAGCGAAAATATTACCGAGCAGTTTTCATCATCAAAAAATTGAAAATCGCTGTCTCCTATAATAAACCGGGTTACTCCGGCCTGACCCGAGCCAAAGAGCACATCCTTCGTATAGCCTTTGAGAGTAAACACTTTTTTCACTCCGTCTGAATCAATCACAATTTCACAACCCTCATAAAAATTGTTCTTATCCGAGTTAAAAACCTCAGCAGTAACATACATTTCTCCGTCATTGACATGGGTAATCTCATTTCCGTATCTGTCAAATATTTTCGTGCCGCTGATACGGGAAACTACGAGCGTATTGCCGTAATCAAATGTTTCACCGCTTATGCTGACATCCTTCGAGTCAATCTGAATGAGCCTTGTGGTTGTCAGCCCATATCCGTTCTCCTCTGTAAATCGGTTTAAACGCTCAGCTTCCTCTTCATATATCGTGGAATACCAATAATCAGGCGCATCCGCCATATCTAAATAATCATCTAACGCCGTTGCAACCGTAATCATATTATTCGCGCTGCTTGCAACGAACATTGCGGCAAGGATAATGAATGTGAGCATTATTGCATTCATTGTCTTTTTCCGCTTTAAATCCTTTTTCAGTAATCGCCAGTACATCATACTAATAATTTTACTCCTTTCTGTGTTTTTCTTATTGTGCACTTATTATAGAGTCCAAATTATTAAATAATCCTTAAATACCGCAAATTTTTTTCACGTACCAAAAAAAGACAGGTAACTGATGTCATCTGCCTTTACTTTTATAGATAGCGTGTGAGAAATTGATACATCGAAATCAGCACAAAGCGCTCACAGTACCTTTTCAAGTTCCTTCACCAACGCTTCCAGCCCCGCCTGGTCTTCCTCGCTAAAGCGTCCTTTTATGGGGCTGTCAATGTCCAGGACACCAAATATCTCCCCATCCTTATATACAGGTATCACCAATTCAGAATTGGAGGCACTGTCGCAGGCAATATGCCCTTCAAACAGGTGGACATCATCAACACGTTGCGTCTCGCCTGTAGACACAGCCGTACCGCAGACACCCTTTCCCACCGCAATCTGTGTACATGCCACTTTTCCCTGAAACGGTCCGAGAATCAGTTTGCCGTCCTGCATGATGTAAAATCCTACCCAATTAATCTGCTCCAGACTATCGTAGAGCAGCGCAGTCACATTCGCAAGATTCGAAATCCTGTAGGGATTATCCTCTGTCAGCGCTTTTAACTGTGCGATTAATAACTGATACATAAATCCTATCCTCCATCATTTTATACTTTCCACTTCTATTACACGGAATCCTCTGGCACTTCGCATGCGTTCCGCCTTTTTCTTCCTGTCAATATAAAAATCGAGTGCCAGCGCACTCGATTCCAAGAATAAGAGTATGCCTACGGCAAACTCACCGCATTCTTCTTGGAATGATTTACGCTGCGGCGTTTTTTCCTATGATATAATAAATCGCAGCAAACACGAGAAAAAGCAGTAAACAGGATGCCGCTACCGTGATCCACGGATTACGGACAAACCCGGCTACCAGATAACCGGCAAAGCATACCACAGCCACTAAAGTCGCATAGGGCAGCTGGGTTTCCACATGCTTCAGATGCTCACACTGTGCCCCGGTGGATGCCAGAATGGTAGTATCGGAAATCGGAGAGCAGTGGTCCCCATATACAGAACCGGCCAGAGTGGCTCCCAAAGCCGGAATCAGTACGGCTGCGCCTTCTGTTCCAACGCAGATCATGGACACAATAGGAAGCAGGATTCCAAAGGTACCCCATGCTGTCCCCATGGAAAAGGACAGGAACGCCGCCACGGCAAACACAATGGCAGGCAGGAAACTGAAAGGAAGGTTAGCAGTTATCACGAAATTGCTGACAAACAGCCCTGTTCCGATCATTTCCCGGCACACTCCCCCCAGAGCCCATGCCAGAATCAAAATCAACAACGCCGGAATCATGGTCTTGATGCCATCAACTACCCCTGTCATAAATTCCCGCAGACCCATAAGCTTCCTCGGCACATACATGACCATCGCTGCCATCAACGCCGCAAATGTGCCCAGAGTAAGGCCTGCGGTAGGATTTTCCCCGATGGCTTCCGCAAAAGAACGTCCTTCAAAATAACCGCCCACATAAGCCATTCCCAAAATGGAGCAGGCTATCAGAGTCAGAATTGGTATCACCAGGTCCGGTACTGTACCGTTTTTTACCCCGGCATCCGCCTTTTGCGCCTCCACATCTTCTATTTCCCGGTTTTCCTCTGCTTTTTTCATGGGACCAAAATCAAAATCAGTTATGCTCAGGAAAAACACCATGACAATCGTCAGAATCGCGTACAGATTATAGGGTATGGTCCGGATAAAGGCATTCAACCCGCCTGCTTCCTCCACTTCCGATGCTACCGCTACCGCCCAGCTGGAAATCGGCGCAATGATACAGACAGGCGCCGCCGTGGCATCAAGCAGATAAGCCAGTTTCTCCCTTGATATCTTGCACTTATCCGTAATCGGACGCATGACGGTTCCCACTGTAAGGCAGTTAAAACCATCATCCACAAAAATCATGAGCCCCAGCAAAGATGCGGCCAGTTTGGCGCTTACCTTATTTTTAATCCGCTTCCCTGCCCACTGTCCATAGGCATTGGAGCCTCCCGACCTGGTTACTACAACCACCAGCGAGCCCAGAAGCACCAGAAAAATAATCATATATCCATTTTCTCCGATTTTTGCCGCTATCATGTCAAAAGTGTATGTAACCGCCTGTAAAACGTTCCCTCCCGTCCGGAAGCAGTATACGAGCATTCCTGTCAACACCCCCAGAAAAAGGGAAGAATATACCTCCTTGCTGATCAATGCCAGAGTAATTGCAATCAGCGGAGGCAAAAGGGACAGCCAGCCCGCCTCTATCATTTCCAAATTCATATTCGTATCCTCCATTTTTACGCTTCAATTGTACACGGGCGCATGATAATCACCTGAAAAGCTCTCCCCAAACCTCGTCGCACAAATTTTCACAATATTCTAATGAAAATTCGCTATCTTGCATGATAATCATGTTTTCCGCCGCAAGCTGCTGTGAATAATCAGAAAGAAGATATGTCGTAACGCCGTTTGTACCCTCACTCAGGTGGCAAACAAGAGGTTCTACGCCATAATCAGAGATATAAGCCTCTCCATTCTCATTTTTGCAAATGGTAACTTCCGCCATGCCTCCGACCATACGATTGGCAACGCCTTCTCCTGTACCTGACGTCCAATTGACGAAATTTCCAAGCGAATAATATACCAGCATTTCATTTCCGTTATCGTCGCTGACCCACTCTACCGGCTCAATAACGTGAGGATGCGTGCCAATCACAAGGTCTGCGCCGTTTTCAAGGAAAATGTCTGTCCACCGCTCTTGTTCAGCCGATGATGTAAGCCTGTATTCCATTCCCCAATGCGGACAGACTATGGTAAAGTCCGCAAGCTCTTCGGCTTTTTTTATATCTTCCGTTACTTTTTCTTCATCCAGCAGATTTACGGCATAAGGCATATCCTTAGGCATAGGGATTCCGTTCGTTCCGTAAGTATAGTTCAGAATTGCGACGCTTATTCCGTCCTGCTCATAGACATAGATATTATTGTCCTGTTCTTCTTCACTCTCATTAATCCCAAGCACTGCTATGTCCGGATAATTACTTTTCCAGAAATTAATGCAGTTGTTTACGCCCTTACCGCCTTTATCCAGAGTGTGGTTAGTCGCATGAAGCACTACATCAAATCCGGCATCCACCAATGCATCTCCAAGTTCGTAAGGAGCGTTGAAGCTTGGATATCCGGTAATTCCGAGTTCTTCTCCGCCTAATATGACCTCCTGGTTGACTATTGCAAGGTCTACGGCTGTAATCTCGTCTTTCACATTTTCAAATACTGCATCAAAGTTATAGCTGCCGTCTTCCTGCACGCCGCTCTTGGCTACAGGCGTATGAAGCAGGATATCTCCGACCATGATTATGGAGATTTCGGGAGTATCATGGTTATTTTCGTTATCAATATCGGTATCAGGATTGGATTCCGATTTTTCAGTATTATCAATATCATCTTCGGAATAATTCCCGCTATAATTGGTCTCAATCAAAGATTCAACAGGCGCAGCAGCTGCATTTCCATAAAATTCATCGCTGGCGGAATCTGTGATATTGACCTCATTGGTCATTGTATTATTTAAACCAGCAACTGATTCGTTATCTGTACACCCGATTAACATAACACACAGAATTGTTATAAAGGTTATAAGTAAAATGCCTGTTCGTATTCGTTTCATAGCAGTTGACAAACTCCTTTCGCCGGCATCTTTATCTTAAATTCTTCTTTTCAATTACGAGCCCATACCCTAATGCATTCAGAATATTGCAAAATGTCTGTAAAGACGTGCTATGCTCATTCTTTTCTATTCTTGATATAGCTTGCTGCTTATATCCAGTTATCTCTGACACTTGCTTTTGCGATATGTTAAGTTCTTTACGCAAATTTACCATTTGAGCAATTAATTCTTTTTCCTTATTAGAAACAGTAAAAGTAGTAGCCGGCATATCTTCCTTCTGTACCAAAGGAATATTGCCTTTTTTAATCTCAACTGCTTTTAATAAACCTTGCATTGTATCATTAAAAAAGCTGTCCATCTCTACTTCTCCTTTAAAATTTTTACAACTGCTTTAAATGCATTCTTCTCCTCTTTCCTATTTTATATTACTACATATTTGTTGTATCGTCAATAATACAAGAATACAATCTAAAGAATATTATTATACTAGCTTGTTTTTAACGGAAATGAAGCACAGCGTTTGACATCTTCTGTAAAATCTTATACACTAAAACACAAAGAGATTACTGACAAATGAATCTCTGAATTGGAGCATACTTTATATGAAGAACCGTAAAAAAATTGCACTTATATCTTTGTGTATTATACTTTGTTTATCAGGATTATTATTCATTTTTCAAAAGCTGTCCGCATCCCGTTCAAAACCGACCGAACCTGAATTCATGGGGTCTTTTTCTTCTGATAAAACATACAGTTTTGATGAAAAGTATTATGCGATACAAAATGCAGAAGACATAGGCGGACCCGCTCGCGTAATAAATGTCAGCATTTATGAAACGGAAACAGACACTCTGGTCTTCAATTTTTATCCGGCCAGAGCCATGGATTTCTGGGGAATCTGCTGGGAAAATGACACATATAATATCTGGACTCAGTCCGCTGATATCGGAATTTACTGTTATAAATATGAAAATGGTCAATGGGAAAGAGACGACTCTGCTATACGACCGGATTATTTCATATCCAAATATGATAAAGCTGAAGATGAAAATCCATAAACATATAAGGAGCGCATACACTATATGATAGCTTTAAAAATAACAAACGTAAAACAATTTATGGGAAAACTTTTAACTTCAGAGGAATTTGATTCATTTATGTTAGAAGAGGCTTCTATCAGTACATATAACACCTTTATGATAGACGGTCATCAGAACCGTGATTTTTATACTACGGAAGAATGGGAAGACAGAGAGACGCGCCCCTATGACTTCACTGCCTGGAAACAGATACGTCCTATCTGCTTCTCCCTCATCAAAGGAACGCATACCCCAAGTGCTTTCAAATTTATCCTGCATTTGATACCCGATTACACAGCCTCGGTTCTGAAAAATGGTGACACGTCTGTCACACCTCAACAGATAAAGGCTTTGGTGCTTACCGTTAAATATGACGGTACTGTCTTAACGCTTATTACAGGTACATCATTTCATACATTTATCATGGACAAGACTGTTGATGTTCTATGGGACAATGCCATCAAACAGTTTCTTGATAAACGTGGCATCAATTATGAGGAACTATAAATTATATAGATAATATTCCGTCATACAAAAATCCGCTACTGCCATAATCATTGTAAAAAACAGCATTACTATTATAATCAGTACCGCCGGGAAATCATAGACAAATTTCTGTTTATCCTGATTCTTTCCCACGGAACTTATCAAAATCTCTACTCCCAGCATGACCAGAACAATCGGCCATAACTCCATGATTATCCTATAATTCAAGGCGGGCAGCGCCAGACGCACCAGAAAAAGTATACCATATAAAATCAGCACCAGTCCGCAGGTTACCGTTCCGACTCTGTGTGTACGGCAGTTTTCCGGTTCATCATACGCATGCCCATTTGCAGCTTCCCTCTGCTCCATATTGTCCATAAATAACACTTCCCCCGTTTCTATTCATACTTTTATTCATCTTTCTTTTCAGACTCTATAGATATATAAGTCTCTTCTTTATCTTCCAGTTTATCTATTTCCGCTTTCTTACCAAGTATCATTTTAACGCCAAACCATATTATTACGATACCGATAATTATCCTTGGTACATTGAATCTAAGCATGCGTGAAATATAATAGAAATACTTACTGAACCATTCATCTCCAAAAATATCATACAAAGCGTCGCAGAGTACAGCCCATAACATGGAGCAGCCCACTAAAATCAAAACAACGGCAATGACTTTTCTGTATTTTCCTGCCATAAATGCTTTGAACGAATCCTCGCCGTCTCTACCCAGAAACAGGTAATTATCTTCAATATTATTTAGTTCCTCATTAGTCAGACCACCCATGTTATTAGAATTAAAAAAGCTATAAAACCATACTACCATCGGTATGACCGAGAGAATACCAAGTCCGCTGAAGCCTGCAAACGTTATTCCCAATACAAAACTGACCATAAGGCTTGCGCCCATTTTCATAAAACCAAGATACATCTCGCCTGCTCCCGGCATCAGGGAACAGCAAAATAATAAAAACCTATTCTTTCTCCTTCTCATTTAAATGAACCTCCATTCTAATTAATTGATTTAATCCGTCGTTTAATTTGTCATAATATTCATTCATTTTTCTATTTAACTGCCATATGGGGCTTTCTTCGTAACCTTCGATTTCGCTCTGACTCTCATGCCTATTCTGTTGCCCGTCTATATCCATGTCCGTTTCAGACCGAATGTTCTCAGGTACGAAAAGCACTATGGCTATGGCTGCCGCGGCTGCCGCAATCACTTTTGTGCTGTAGGAAAACAACTGCACATTTTTCATATATTTCCTTTTTTGACGTATCCGTCCGACAATATCATTCTTAAATTCTTTCGGCGGCTGCAACAGCGGCTCTGTTTCTATTTCGGAAATCAGCCTTTCCAATGCTTCGTCAGACAAATATTCTTTGGAAATGCTTTTCCTGAACTTTATTGTGTTTCTCATGCGCTGTTCTCCTTTCTGTAGATTTTGCGCAGCATGGCACGCGCCCTGTAAACCTGTGTCTGCACTGTCTTGATTTTCTGATTATGTTTATGTGCAATCTCTTTTATATCCATTTCATCATAATAGTAGGCTTTCGCTACTTCATCATATGGCGGCTTTAATCGGCTGCAATTTTCAAGCAGCATTTCCTTTACTTCCTGCTCCATACAGATGTTTTCAGGCGTTTTAGTTTCCGGATTAGGCTCCATGCCCTTTTCCAGATAGATATCTTCCGTAGGCACACTCCGTCTGGCGGAATGAGACATATAGTCGATGCACTTATTTGTCGCTATCCTGCAAATCCACGCTTTTGGATTACAGCCGTCAAAGCTTTTCAAGTGCTCATATGCAGAGAGAAAAGTGTCCTGCGCAAGGTCCTCTGCGGCAAAAT
This sequence comes from Lachnospiraceae bacterium, assembly GCA_029062885.1. Lineage (GTDB taxonomy): Bacteria > Bacillota > Clostridia > Lachnospirales > Lachnospiraceae > UBA3282. The sequence goes on along the minus strand of JAIDPH010000203.1, from coordinate 10,302 downwards.
AGTCCGCCGTCATTTTATAACAAATGGAAAAAACAAGATTTTGGTAAGAATCAATCAGCGCTGTCAATTGTTCTTCCCTTTTTATGTGCACCACCTTCTCTCTGCTGCTGTTATATAAACAAACGCTGTCACACTTTGCGAGCCAGCTTATTGTAACAACGGATGCCACGCTTCACGAGTCATCCTTATGTTAATTAAAACGAGAATCACCTCGGAATGTCTTCAAATTTATTATAATTTTTAAAAAAATAACATCAATATTTCTATAAGATACAAAAGGCCAGGCTCACAACCTGACCTTGGCTTTTCATTATAATGTAACAAAATATCCTATCTATGCTTCCGTCTCTTTCTTAAGCTGCATATACTGCCCATATGCAGATATGAACGGTCCCACGGCTCGGGCGTTACCCAAAATATCATCCAGCTTATTTTCCATAAGACTCTCTACTATTTCCACACCTACGGACGCGTATTTTTCTTTTAGAATTATTCCCATGCGGCATGCTTTGATAATCGCATAAGCTATCATGGCGTTCTCTTCATTTCCTGCATTATTCCCATAATATGAGCCGCTTTCCTTATCATAGTTTTTAAGGAGAGCTGTGAGAGTCATCTTAAACATATCCTGCATTTTCCTGTATTTCTCGTAAATTTCAAAGCTCATTTCGGACAGCGAATCTATCAAGGACATCAAATATAGACCGATACGGTCAACAGTCTCGTTTCCGGCATGCAGACAGTTGTCCGCCGTTTCAAACTGCTTGATAATGTCGCTGTATTTTGCCTTTTTATCATATCTGGTTTCATATTCCATGTAAAAAGGCTGTACCATATAAAGTTCTTCCATGGATATCTGATTGGGGGAAAGCTTCTCGGAATGCTCGCGCAGCCAATTCATAACGACTTCAATCGCCTTGCGGTATTTTTCCTCGCCAGTCTTATCATACATAAAAAAGAGAAGTTTACTGCAATTGACGCTGTCGGAATCAAACTTATCCGCATATCCCCTTTCTATGGTTCCGTCTTCCATAACAAAACGCCTCAAATACTCATCGATAAGTGAAAAATACTTTTCATCCCCAAGTGCGTCGTATATCTGCTTAATACTGACAAACGCGCTGCTATCCTCATAGTTTCTCTCAACCATACCATTCTGATATTTCTTCAAATACTCGTCAATAAATCCTTCCACCTTCATTTTGCCACCTGATCCTTTCTATTTTATATTTTTACTGGTCAAAACCGTCTATATCCTCTTCTTTCTCCAATATCCTGTCTTATATATGATGAAAAGTACAAGCGCGGACAATCCGTTGCTGACCACAACAGAATACCATACGCTTCTGACTCCCATATTCAGCCATGTTTCGCAAACAAAAAGAGTTGCAAAACGGAAAATCCAGAGTCTGGCGGCGTCAATCATCATCGTTACTTCCGTGTGTCCGCTTCCCTGAAACAGCCCCATACTGGAATTATGTACACCATTGGCAAAACACCAGAACGCCATGATACTAAGGAAATCCGCAGCCATACTTATTACTTCGGCATCATCAGAAAAAATCTGAACAATCGCTGTCGAAACAGGCATTCTTGAGAGGATCATCCCGCCCACAAACAGGAATATAACGCTGATGCGTCTGGACATCTTATACCCCTGCTCGGCTCTGTCATACTGCTTTGCTCCGACATTCTGACCCACAATTGTCGCAACTGCCGAACCTATTCCGTTAGTCGGAAGTGTAATCAGACTGTTAATCTTATTTCCGATTCCATATGCCGCCATGGCCTGCGTGCCATATTTAAAAACATTCCTGCTCATAAGCAGAAAACCAAACTGCATCGTACTGCCGCCAATTGCAGTAGGCAAACCTACTACCAGAATATTCTTTAATTTTTCTTTTTCAAATTTCAATTTGCTCAGTCTTAAATAGACATCCTTGTCCCTGTTCTGTAATAAAATAAAAGCTATAACTGCCGGTACCGCTTTCGCACTTACCGTTGCCAGCGCTGCACCCGCAACTCCCATACTAAGCCATACCATAAACAAAGGGTCCAGTATCATATTTAACACGATACCGGTAAAGTTTAGAAGCATGGGTCTTAGCGTATCGCCCTGTGCCTGATTAATTGCCGTATACATATTTACCGTAAAAAGAAATGGCATATCCAGAATCACCAACTGCATATATGTTTTACTATGCTGCCATGTCTCGCCTTCCGCTCCGAGCCATGTCACAATAGATGGCGTAAACAACGCGCCAAGTCCGGCACATACTACGGAAAATATCAGTGCACAGGCAAAAATCTGGTTCGCCATGCTCCTTGCATCGTCATCCCTTTTTGCACCCAGGTACTGAGAAATCAGAACGGAGCCGGCTACCGTAATGCCGGAGCCGAAATTGATGATAATATTCTGCATTGGGGATACAAGATTAATTGCCGCCAACTCTTCCGTTCCCAGCTTTCCCAGCCAGTATGTGTCCGTCAGGTTGTACATCGTCTGTAGAAAGCTATTAATTACAACGGGAATTGCAAGAGTCAATATCGCCTGCAGCATATTACCGTGAAGTAGGAGCTCCCGATTTGTATTTTTATTGTTTTTAACTACATATTTTTTGACAAAATCCATAAACATGACTTTTATATCTCCTGATAACGGAAATCTTCAAATTCTATAAAAAGCGGCTCTTCTTTTGAATATCCATACATACCGACCATAGCTCCGGTAAAACGCTTGCCCATGGAGATACCTTCGTCACATAAATAGTATACATCGGGCAGTTCTTCTACTATTTTAACATTTTCTCCCACTATACTATAATAGAAACTCCTACTCAGATATTTTGTATTGACTCCCAATACAATTGATTTACCAATCGGGTCAACAAGTTTTTCTATCGAATGCTCAATGTCTTCCTTTCCTATATGCTCTTTAACCTGCAGAAAATAAGTATCTGCATCCCTTGAAACAAAGAAGCATACCCATGTATTCTCATCATAATAACAGGTTATTCCTGCCTCCTGTCCCTCTGAAAGCACAGGCACCCTAAACTCCGCCTCTGCTTTAAAACAAAAGGCGCTCTGCCGTCTTACCAAAATATTTCTGGCGTCTACAGTAGAAAGCGGATAACTGCTTGCCTTTAAAATCAAATGTCCGTCTTTAATGCTGATTCCGTCCTTTTCAGGAGGTCTGGGAGTTATGAAATCATTTGGCAGTCCATTTTGAAAAGCTTTGACTTTTTTAGTCAAATCATCTGATGATGACAGTGTCAACTGCTGTATTGCAGCTGACGCATGAGTCGTTTGCGCTTGCTCTTCTGTCAGTATCATTGGCATAATCTGCAATACACTCGGTCCCTTAAGATTATTTACTATAGGCCAGCCATCCTGTGTCCATGTGATTGGGTCAAGTGCGGTTTCCCTTCCCAATATACTGTATCCCTTACCAATTCTTCTGCCGCAAAGATACACCATATACCATTCTCCATTCCGGGTACATACAGGCTTTCCATGCCCACAGCGCTGCAGCCCGGCTTTCTCATCCATCTGCCGCATGATTGGATTATAAGGGCAGGGTTCATAATTCCCCATAAGCGTCCTGCTTCTTGCCACGGTAATCCTATGTCCCGGTCCGGTACCGCCTTCTGCCAGAAACAGATAGTAATAACCATCCTTTTTCAGAAGATGGGGTCCCTCAGGTGCTCTCTTCTGACTGCCGTAATATAATAATGAAGCTTCCGAAATCTGACTCTTGCAGTCACTGCTCAATTCAAAGATCCTTGCACCTCTGTTAAGCAGCATATAATGCCTGCCGTCTTCATGAAAGATAGACGGGTCTATTCCATCTTCATCGATAACCGCAGGCTCACTGTACGGACCCTCCGGTCTGTCTGATGAAACCACGATCTGCTTCCTGTAAACCGTTCCCGTATCATTCAGACGATAGGTAGCAGTAATATAGAATGTTCCATTATCATATGAGATATCCGGTGCCCAATAACCTCTCCCGCCTTCAAGCTCATCCAGTTTTGCCCACTCAGGATTAGTAATAGCATGCCCTATTATTTCCCAATGAACTAAATCTTTAGAATGTGAAACAGGTATGCATGGGAAAAAGATGAACGAAGAATTTACCATGTAATAATCATCACCGACCCTGACAATTGAAGGGTCGGGAAACATTCCGGTACGAATCGGATTATGGTACATATTCTCATATGCCGCCCCCACTTGCTTTTCATAATATGCAAGCAATTCTTTATGTCCATGCTCCCATGCTATCTGATAGGGAGTCACAAGATTCCTGTCGCCGGCAGTAATATCCATTCCGACTTTTTCCACCAGATAACGATTCATATCAATGTTTCCAGACATGGCGGCATAATGAAGAATTGTACGATTTTCCTCATCCACCGTATTCATGCTTGCCCTTGAATACTCAACGATATATTTTACAATAGGAAAACCGCCTGCCTGTGCCGCATACAGACACAGAGGTATATCATTCTTTGTTTTCTCATCAATACAGGGAGGATTTTCTGTTAAAATCTTTATGACTTCATTCAAATTTTGCGCTTCAATAGCCTGTTCTAAATTCATACTTACTCCTATCTGAATCCACATTCTACTCAATAGATGAGACATGTATATTTTCAAAATCTGCATATCCGGTTACGTCTGCTCTATCATCCCCGTCCAAACATGCATTAGCGAAAAGTCCGATTTTAGCTCCAACCCATGTGTGGTCTGATGGTACGAAATCAGTCGGTACATTTATCTCCTCTTCACTATCTAAGGAATAATACATTTTAAATAATGGCTTTTCGCTGCCTTTCTCCATAGTGAACGTAAAATATATTTTGTCGGTATCATCTTTAAGCTTTCTTATAACTGTAGTTTTTTCCTTCATGCCGTCTTTTGCATCATAAGCTTCGGAGTATACCAGCGTCTTACAGCCATCTATAATTCTCACTGCAATATAAGCATAATGACCGCCCATCATTACCATACCCGCCTGACCGTTTTCAGAAAGACCGCTAATATGCAGGCAGGTTGTCGCCTTAAAATACGGACATACCAGCTTCTGAGTCAAAACGTTAGCGCTTTCCCACAATATCGGTTCTGCTTTTCCGGATGGATTCAAAGCATATAATCTTAAGAATCCGGCTCTTTCCGTAAGGGAATAGAATGATTCCTTCGGATTACCAAGCCACTGCCACATAAGATTTAGGTCAGACGATTCAAAATCATCAGAGGCCTCTAATGATGAAGGCGATTCGCTTACGCCTGTATTTGGCTTTTTATATTCAAGACAGGGCTCTCCACATCCGTCCTGCGCATTCACACCGATTACCGGCCAGTCATTCTCCCATACAACCGGCTGCATATGTATAATACGTCCGTACAAACCTCTGTCCTGAAAATGAATAAACCACTCATCCCCATTGACTGTATCAGTCAGTCCACCTTGATGAGGCCCGTTAATAATGGTTTCTCCCTGCTTCATAATAATTTTCTCTTCATATGGCCCATAGATATTTTTTGAGCGCAGAGCAGTCTGCCATCCGGTTTTAACGCCACCCGCCGGCGCAAGTATATAATAATAACCATTTCTTTTATATACCTTCGGTCCTTCTATGGTTGGCTGCGTCTCAACTCCATTATATAAGAAATGGTCCTCACCTATTGCCTTCTTTCCATCGGCAGACATAGGAAAAATCCCTAAATAGCTCTTGAACCCGATACGGCTCTTGGCATATCCGTGAATAACATATGCCTTCCCATCGTCATCCCAGAATGGACAGGAATCAATCAGACCTTTTCCCTCAAGCACAAGTACCGGTTCATCCCACTTACCCAGTGGGTCTTTAGCGCTTACCATGAAAATGCCCTCATCCGGCATTCCGTAATAGATATAGAAACGTTCGTCATGATACCTTATGGCAGGCGCCCATACCCCTTTAGAATGCTGAGGAATATCATATTTTGCATAGTTTATTTTATCCAGAGCATAGTTTACAAGTTTCCAGTTCACCAAATCTTTAGATGTCAGGATAGGGAGTCCCGGCACATAGTTAAAACTGGAGGCTGTCATATAATAAGTATCTCCCACCCTAATTACATCAGGGTCAGAATAATCCGCAAATAATAGCGGGTTTTTGTATGTTCCGTTTTCTAAATCTGCTTTCCATAAATATTCCATTTTACTAATACTCCTTTCTTGGGGTGTAAATTCATGTGACGCTTGAGAAAATAGGTTTTCAAGTTGCATATATTTATTCGAATGCCAAAAGACAATTCTATAAACCTTTAGCTGGCAGATTACGTAAAATGTTCGCGAAGTGCCTTGCGTAGGAATATGAGATTTTCTTAATATTCCGGTTAAATACCCAGCAATTTTGGGACATGGATGTCCCGAAAAGCCCGCTCTGAGCCCGGATGGCGAATAGCGGGCGGTTGCGTCCGTTATCCACAACATTACCGGAATATTTAGAAAATCCATATTCCGAAGTCAGGCGCGAGGGAACATTTTACGTAATCTGCCAACTCAACTTATAAATTTCAAAAATGGCTCAGAGCTAAGTCCTGAGCCATTATAACACTTTATATTTCATCTAACAGCAAATCCCTATAGATTCCACCCAATTCTTTCAGTCCTCTGGCGATACAACCTCCGTACATAACGGCTCCCGCATACTTTAGATGCGTATCATCAGCCAGTCCTTCCAGATGATAAGGATATTTTCCTTCCGGAATATGCATATACCAATCCTTAGTTGCCTGCTCACCGACTCTTTCCATTTCCGCGCGGCTCATACTGTATAAATCAACCAACGCTACGTCAAGATTTGCCGCCACCTGTTTCATAGCTGTCACATAATCTCCATGTCCGCCTGGTCCCAACGTCTTATCATCTATAAAGCATCTTCTTTCAACAGGCGTTATCAGAACCGGATATGCCTTCTTGTTTCTGGCTACATTTACGAATTTCTCCAGATTAATCATATAATCGGAAAACGGCTCCGTATATCTTGCAGGGTTCTCCTTCTTTTCATCATTATGTCCGAACTGGATAAAAAGGAAATCACCTTCCGTTATCCTGTCATAAATAACAGCCAGCCTGGATTCATCAATGAAATCTCTGGTGCTTCTGCCGTTCTTGGCATGATTTTCAATCTTTATCTCGGGTTTCAGGAACAAGTGAAACACCTGTCCTATGCCCGTCTGCGGATATGTCATAATACCGTTGTACTGTACAGTGGAATCTCCTGCCCAATATATTGTTGCCATAATTTCTTTCACCCTTTTTTCCTTCTTATATGAAAAATGCCATATTTCAGGCATTTTTCATAATTAACAACTATACAATATTTTCAATCTATTATTCTTTAACAGCTCCGATATTAACACCCTGTACGAAGTATTTCTGTAAGAAAGGATATAATAGCATGAATGGCAGAATCGCCATAACAATTGCCGCATAGTACAATGTACTCTGCGATACATTGTATGCCGTGGTAGGCGTATCACCATCCATGACCATGACTCTCAATATGTACTGGAAGTTTACCTGATCACGATTCGAGATGTAAATCTGTACTGTGGAATAGTCATTCCATACAGTTACGGCAAACATCAAACCAATAGATGCAAGAGCCGCCTTGGAAAGCGGAAGTACAATTTTGAAGAAGATTCCCATAGGGGAACATCCGTCAATCTTAGCCGCCTCAAACAATGAAGCAGGAATACCTTCAAAGAAGTTTCTCATCAGCACCAAATTGTAAACATTCATACCATGTTTTACAACCAGAATCCACATATTGTTTGTCAAATGCAGCTGTCTCATAACCAGATATTCAGGAATCATACCGCCGGAGAAAATCATTGTAAACAAAAGGAAATATACAAGAATCTCTCTACCAGGAAGTTCAGTCTGACACAATACATAGCCGCCGAGAGTGGACATCACAAGTCCAAGCAGTGTTCCTACCACTGTCGTAATTACCGAGTTCAAGAACGGTCTGTATAACTTAGCTGTTGAGAGAATCGTCTTGTAACCATCCAGTGTAGGCTTAGTAGGCCACAGCTTAAACTGATACACGCCAACCGCGTTGAAAGAATCAACAAGAACCTTCCAAAGAGGTAGCATAATAATTAAAGCAATCAAAATAAATACTATGTAATTTACAACATCAAATACGTGAACATGATTTCTTGGGCTTTTTACCGCTTTTACTTTTTCCATAATTCAAGCCCTCCTTATAGAATTCCGCGTCCGCGGACTTTTTTACTTGCAAAGTTACAAAGCAATACAAGAGCGCCGCCAACCAACGATTTGAACAGACCTATCGCAGTGGTGTAGCCATAATTAGGTATGGCGGTAAGGAATGTTTTTCTATACACATAGGTTGAAATAACATCCGCCACATCATATACGCGGCTGTTATACATAACAAATACCGACTCAAACATATTCAGAACTTTTGCCAAGTTCAAAATCAGTACAACTATAATAGTATTTAATAAAGCCGGAACCGTAACATACCAAATCTTCTGCATTCTGGACGCACCATCAATATCAGCCGCCTCATACAATTCAGGATTAATTCCCGACAGCGTCGCAAGGAAGATAACGGTTCCCCAACCGGTTTCTTTCCAAAGATTAACTAAGTAAAACACAGGACGCCATAAGTTCGTCTCGTGCAAGAAATCAATACTTTTCTCTATCCAACTCCAACTCTTCAGTGTCTCGTTCACCATACCGGTGGAAGATGTGGAAAGAAATAGAGTAAAAATAGCTGCCGTAACAGTCCATGACATAAAGTGAGGCAGATAAATAATTGTCTGCAAAGTTTTCTTTGCGAACAGATTACCCATCTCATTGATAAACACGGACACAATAACCGAAGCAGCCGTGGTAAGAAGTAATTTTATAATGGATAATTCCAAAGTATTTTTAAACGATATCCAGAAATCTTTATCCTTAAACAAACTCTCAAAATGCTTAAGACCCACAAATTCCATTTTTTTCAAGGTATAATCATAGAAAGAATAACGGATACCCAACATGGGCCAATAGTAAACAATCAATACATAAATAAAAACCGGCAGGAACATCAGGTAAAAACCCCGATGATTCCAAATGCGCATTCCCAAGGGTTTCTTGCGAATCTCAACATTTGTGGAAGTCAAGTTCTTTTTTTTGCTCATAAACCTACCCATCCTTTACATTTTTGTAAAAAAACGTTCTGTGCGCCGGGTGCCCTTGGACACCCGGCATAACAGAACAAAAACACCTCTCTTAAATCGTTTCAAAGCTTACTGTGCATTCAGCTCATCCAAAATCTTAGCAACAGTATCACCATACTTCGCCTGATATTCAGCAATTGCATCTGCACTGCTCATCTGACCGGTAACAACCTTGTTCATCCATGTCTGCTTATCTGTTGCCAAATCAGCTTTAACCTCTGAAAGAGTCTCGCAAGATGCAGCAACTGGAGCATCTATGCAGTTATCAGTGAAGAACTGATTACCCTTTGTAACCAACGGATCGTCATTAACGAAGCCATTGGTCAACGGAGCGATAACCAAAACTGAATCCAAATGATTCTTCTTCCAAAGAGTGTTAGGATCATTAGGAGATTGCATCATATGGAATTCGCCTTCTGCATATTCATAATCTTTTCTCTTATCCGGATCGTCAGCGTTGGTAGAAAAGCTCTCAGCTTTGGTGGACCAGTGAACATCTTCTGCACCATATGTCCAAAGAGTCTGTACTACATCACCATCCAGCATGGTATCAAGCAAAGCGTCGAAGATAGCCTGCTCACGTGCATCGTTTCCATCGCCATCATCAGTGATAACCCAAACAGGAGCCTCTCTGTTGATGTAGCCGCCCCAAGAATCCTTAATCTCCTGAATAGGAGGGAGCTGAACCAGTCTGTCATCGCCAAGTTCAACATCAATTTCACTCTTGTTCATGCTGTCTGTCAGATTTCTGAGCCATGTACCTGCCCAATAAGTAAATACTCCTTCAGATGTAGACTGGTCATTGGAGAAGAATTTCTCACGAGCAACCTTTGTTGATGCGTCCTCTGTATCAGGATCGATCAGACCGTCTGCATAAGCCTGAGCCAGTCTGTCCAAAGCGTCAGCCGTAGCCTGCTCTGAGAAACCGTCAACCCATACGCCGTCTTTCTGATAAAAGTCAGGATATGCACCCCACCAGAACTCAGGCATATAGTTGATGAAAGGAGCTTCGTCAAGCTTACCGAATCCGGCAGCAATTACGCCATAAGT
>JAIDPH010000202.1 GCA_029062885.1 Lachnospiraceae bacterium | reverse complement strand
CAGCTGGGGCGCCGCTGAAGCGAGGTTGCTGATTCGTTCTTTACTTACACCGTTTCTATTTCTTTTCATGCTCATAATTTAAACCTTGCCTCCTACTGAGAAATCTTTTTCGTTTTCTGAGGTTTAGTTTTTCCCGAATCTTGCATATTATTCAATTTTTGCTAATTCTGTATTAAAAAAGTAATCTTCCAAAATTTGGTCAAAATTTTCTCCCGAAACAGCTTTTCTGTTAGCCCCATACTGGCTCATACCAAAGCCGTGTCCTACGCCTTTAACATGAAACACCACCGATTCATCCATCCACTGCATCTGAAAGCAGGCGGAATTAAGTCCAAACTTATTTCGAAATGTTTCACCGCTGCAAGTATGCCCATAGAAATCCGCCTCTATCACATACCCCGCACTATCATATGTAAATTCCGGAGCAACCCACATATCCTGCACCGTTCCTTCAGCTTCAAACAACTCCTGTACCAGCCTGCAGTATTCTTCCTTCGATACAGAAGTCTGACTTTGATAATTATCTGCCTGAATATCCTGGTCGCACTCTACGCTGATAAGATATGGATATTCGCTGTTTTCCCATACCTCCTTTGCAGCTCTCGTATGTCCGCTGCTAACCGGAAAAAAAGCCGCCTTTACCGGCTGTCCGTCATATGCCAGATAAATTCCGTCCGTTTCACGAACTGCCTTTTCATACAATGTTTCTTCATCCACTGCAATCGTCTCATCCTGATTATACATAGTCACGTCATCCTGTATCACTACCGAATAACTGTTAACAATAAAAAGCCGCCAAAGTTCCGTCCTAAGAAGCACTGCCTGTGCTTTTAATGCTTCAAGCTCATATTGTAAGTCGCTTCCTTCCTCCTGCGGCATAATAATCTCAAGCTTTCGAATCAGATATTCCTGCATATTCATTCGCTTAATTCCCCAATTCTCAGAAAGGCTTACTTCATACCGTCTGTCTATCCAGTCTTTTTCCTCCACTTCGTTAATAAAAGTTTCCGTCTCTTCACCAATATGTCCCCATAGGCATGAAACAACATAGGGCAGCAAAAAAACAAACAAAAGTATTGCGCTCACGTTCCGATAAGGACTTTCTTCACGCTTACTTTTGTTTGTTCTTTTTTGGACGATTCTAAACAGATTCATAGGGCACCTCTTTTAATTCTATGTAGAAATGTGCCCATTAATACTTTAAAGATGATTCCTTTTATTGTTGTTATTGTGCCAAATCCAAGTGCTGTACGGTTCCAACATTGCCATTCTCATATAGAAAAATGCCGGTATTCCTGATTACTCCGTTATTGCGATTGCTTGACATGGAATTTAAGGCAAACTCCGTTGATGAATTCTGTAAGCAGATAGCTCCCACCCCTGCCTCTCTTAAGGTATACATCTTATCTTTACCATTCTCATCTTTAGTCCAGATTATTAATTTTTCCCAGATTTCATCATCTTCATCAATCCAGCCATCACCATCGCTGTCATACTTAGCCAAATCCTTGAATCCATTTCCTGATTTGGTTCCGAACAACTCACTCCCATCATTAATGACGCCATCCTGATTCAGATCCAAAGCCAAATAACCGCTTCCTGCCTGCAAAGAAGAAATTTCTTCCTTCTCCCCATCACAATCCAGATCAAAATAAAATTTCTGATCTGAGAGCCCTGCAATATTTCCGTTCAGGTTAATTACCAGCGGATCAGTGTAAGTAGTCTTCAACACTTCGAGGTTATAATTTTCTTCATAATACTCTGCGAAGCTTCTGCTCATTTCCAGATTCAGACCGAAGCTGATTTCTCTGCCATCAGCCGTCTTCACAATTCCTGTCGTGGAAAAAGACGTGTTTTCCGCCTCATAGTGTAAATACTGATTTGAAAGTCCATAAGTCATTACAGTGGATTGCCTTGTAAAACCAGACGAATTTGATTTGTCTCCCCAAATCTCATCCAACGCATTTTTATGGCGGTCACCAAACAACAAATACATCAAAAATTTCATACAATGCTGCCTGATGCTCTCCCTTGCCTCCAACTCTTCATGACTCGACGTTACCCTGCCTGTATTAGACAGGCTCCTAAAGTGAAGCGTAATATCATTCAGAGCGTTCTGCGCGTTGTCGCTCTCTTCCGTATCTTCCGCTTCTTTCTCCATTCCCAGGAAGCCTCCAAGAAATCCCTTTCCATCTTCAGCCGTTAAGCTTCCTGTCCTTGCCCTGCCCGCATATGAGCGGACATTCCTTGCTGTTACAGAAGAATATCTTCTGGCGGATTCCATTCCTATAGTGCTGGAATCAATTCTCAATAATACCTCCTTTTGTTCTCGCCCAATTTTGTCAAAATAAAAGGATGCTATTTTATGTGGAAATCCTTTTCCGATAAAACACCATCCTTGGGCAGACATTATTCATATTCAAGGAATGACCGTCTGGCCAGAATCAGCCATCCCTTGTGAATTATATATCGGCCGTTTATTTTTTTTCTTTAATTTTTTACAAAATCTTCTAACAGAATTTTAATATTCAGCTCAATCTACTCTGTTATAATTGATCAGACAGCCCTTCATAATAATACTGCGTTCTTCGTCTGTCAGTTCTCCTAACTTCAATTCAAACGGCTGCATGGAATCGTTTTCCACAGATACCGTATATGCGGTAATAGTCTCCCACTTCTCCTCTACTGCCTTCCTGATATCAGGAATGAAAAGATAATCCAGATTTTTGAACGGAAGCTCGCCTTCTTTAATAATGAACGGAAGCATACCCCAGTTAATCAAATTGGAACGGTATCTCTTCGTTGCATACTCATTGGCAATATTAGCCCAGCCTCCAAGCACTTTCTGGCAGCTTGCCGCCTGTTCTCTGGCAGAACCGTCACCCGGTTTTACTGCAAAAATCGTGGAACCGAATCCTGTATTCTCATGAGATGCGCCTGCAAAACTCTTCTTAACCACTCCCATCACCGGTTTCACATCCGGATGAACACTGCATGGATGTTCACCCGCCATTCTCACTTTTTCCGCTTTCTGAATATCTTTGGCACGACCTACATATTCAGGATCTTTTCTTGACAGTGTAAACTCTGCAAGTCCCAGCGGATTCGAGCGATAAGAAGACGTTTCCCCGGAAGGAATCAATTCATCAGTGGTCGTAACCGGATCATGTATTTCCGAAACGACACGAAGTACCAGGTTTTCGGGCAATGCACCCATAGCCGGCCAGTCCTTGATATTCGGACCAAACTGAATTTCAACGCTTTCATCAGCCACACCATGCGAATCAAAAACACGGTTCGCATAAATATTGGCGTCAAAATGATACTTATATTTTCCGATTTCACCGTTAAATTCGGTCGCCGGCGTAAGTACTCCCTTATTTGCCGCTGTAGCTGCAATGGAACGTGCATCCATCAATGCTACGGAAGAAATCTGACCGCTTTGAAGTTTAGAGCCTTCTCTGTTCGGGAAGTTTCTTGTAGAATGACGGATACTGAAAGCATTGTTAGCCGGAGTATCACCCGCACCAAAACATGGCCCGCAGAATGCTGTCTTCATGACTGCACCGGTCTCTAGAATTGCAGCTGCACAGCCGTTTTTGATAAGTTCCATATAAACAGGCATGGATGCAGGATATACACTCAGGGTAAAGCCATCCGAACCGATATATGAACCTTTAAGTATATCAGCTGCCGCACATATATTCTCAAATCCGCCGCCTGCACATCCGGCAATTATTCCCTGATCTACCATGAACTTGCCGTTCACTACTTTTTCCTGTAATGAATATGGCACTGCGCCATCCAAACTTACTTTTGCTCTTTCTTCCACATCATGAAGAATATCAGAAAGATTGGCATTTACCTCTTCTATCGTATATGTATTGCTCGGATGGAAAGGCATTGCTATCATAGGTCTGATTGCCGAAAGATCAACTTCAATCATACCGTCATAATATGTTACATCACCCGGATTTAACTCCTTATACTCCTCGCTCCTTCCGTGAATATCATAAAATTCCCTTATTTGATCGTCCGTCTTCCAGATAGAGGAAAGACAGGTAGTTTCTGTGGTCATCACATCGATACCGATTCGGAAATCTGCACTCAATTTCTCTACACCGGGACCCACGAATTCCATAACCTTATTCTTGACATATCCGTTAGCAAATACCGCTCCGATAATAGCAAGCGCCACATCCTGAGGACCTACTCCCTTGATTGGCTCACCTTTTAAATACACACCCACAACGCCCGGCATATTGATATCATAGGTCTGTGAAAGGAGCTGTTTAACAAGCTCAGGTCCGCCTTCGCCCATAGCCATCGTACCCAATGCTCCATATCTGGTATGGGAATCGGAACCAAGAATCATCTTACCTCCGCCTGCAAGCATTTCTCTTGCAAACTGATGGATAACAGCCTGATGAGGCGGTACATACACTCCGCCATATTTCTTCGCACATGTGAGTCCAAACATATGATCATCTTCATTAATCGTACCACCCACAGCACACAAAGAATTATGGCAGTTTGTCAGAACATACGGAATAGGAAATTTCGTGAGTCCTGAAGCTCTTGCTGTCTGAATGATTCCGACAAAAGTAATATCATGTGAAGTCAGTTTATCAAACTTAATTTTCAGCTTCTCCATATTTCCGGAAGTATTGTGCGCTTTCAAAATCCCGTACGAAATTGTGTTCTGTGCCGCTTCCTGTTTGTTAATATCTTTTCCTGTTCTGATTTTTATCTGTGCTGCAGCATCTTCTCCATCAGGTATGATTTCCGTACCGCCTACAAGATATGCCCCGCTTTCCCATAATTTAACCATAATACTAATTCTCCTTTCAAAATTATCAATTTTTATCAATTTATAATGTTCTATTCCAGCAATCAGGACTTAGTAAGTCCCTACTCAACCTTCGAATCCTTAAAAATCCAAATCTTACTTAAAATATAATTTGCTATTATCACGGCAGCCTGTGCTACAAGTTTAGCAATATTAGAATTAATGCGTGCAAGGTCTACCATAAGATACATTAATAAAAGTTCCAATAACTCTGTTGCAATCCGTGCGCCGATAAAAGAGCAAATCTCCTTAATAATATTTGACTTACCTGTATTTTTACTCTTAAATACAAACGTACGGTTTGTCCAGTATGCAAAAAAAACCGTCAGCAGCCATGAGAGCGCTGTCGCAACCATATAGTCTATATGCATCCATGTTTCAAAGACATAGAACAGGCAATAATTCAGCACAAATGCCAGAAATCCGAAAATAAGATAATTTATGCCTTCCTCATGTTCCTTATACATATTCCATGCATATTTAAATAATTTTTTCATTCAATTACGCGCCTTCCTATTCTTATGACTTTTAACTTATCTCTCCTGTACTACTTTTCCATTTTCTACGCGATATACTATATCGCACTTCTCTATTGTCTGTAATCTATGGGCAATAATAATCAACGTCTTACGCCCATGCAGCCTGTTGATTGATTCCATAATAGCAGCTTCCGTATCATTGTCCAGCGCTGAAGTCGCCTCATCCAGAATCAACACTTCCGGGTCTTCAAACAATGCTCTTGCAATGCTGATTCGCTGCCTCTGGCCGCCGGAAATACGGATTCCTCTTTCGCCTATACACGTATCAAGACCTTCCGGAAGTCCTCTTACAAATTCATCTAACTGAGCCTCCTTCAGAGCCTCCCAGACTTTATCATCATCAATATCTTCATCCGCATATCCAAACGCTACATTCTTGCGAATCGTAGAATCAATCATAAAAATCATCTGAGGAATATATCCGATATTTTTAAGCCACTCCTGATAGCGCTCCATCACATCAATACCGTCTGCCAGAATCTCCCCTCTCTGTAGCCGAAGCAATCCCAAAAGTATGTCCACCACAGTCGTCTTACCTGAACCTGTAGTTCCCACAATACCGATACTTTTCCCAATTGGTATTTCCATATTTGCATTGTTGAAAATCAACGTGTCAGTATTAGGATACTTATACGTTATATTCTTAAGTTCAATCTTATCTTTAATTTCAAGTTTTTCTACTTCAACCTTTTTCTGATAAGTCTCTGCATTATAATCGATAGTCTTATCCCGAATCTCTTCCTGAAGATTATCGCTGACATCCATAAAGAAAGGTTCGAAATATGCAATAGAAGTCAGATGATTATTGATTCGATTTGCACACGGAATCAACCTTGTTGCAACAACTGCAAGCAGACCAATCTGCGGTACTATCTCGAGAACGCTCACGCCCCTCATAAGCTGCAGCATCATATACAAAATCATTCCGGTCATTGCCACTGTTTCAATCAACAGTCTTGGAGTCGCATTATACAGATTATACCGCTGTACCGCGTTTACATATCCGTTGCCGCATTTGGAATATTCATTGATAAAATAATTTTCCTTTGCTGCAACTTTTATTTCCTTAATACCCATTACAGACTGCTCGATCCATTTAAACAGTCCACTGTAATATTCCTGATTTTCTTCACCCGCACGTCTCATAATAGGTTTTAAAACGCATTTAATCACGAGCAAAACTATAACCAGCAACGATGAGACAGTTATGGTCATCCATACATCTTTAATAATACTTATCGTTACCAGACAGACAAACACGATTCCTTCGCTAACGAGCTGTAGCAGAGAAAGAATCAGACCATACATATTATTGACATCCGATGTAATATTTCTCTGTATAACAGCCGTATCAGCATTAAGATAATATTCATAAGGGCGCTGCATGAAATTAATCATCATCCTTCTGGATGTTGCAAACTGATTGGTAAAGACAAACTTCAGCTGTATTTTCTGCTGAAAAAATAAAAAAATATTTTTTACTGCAAATACAAACACCAGTGCTGTCATGACAAATATTATCAGCGTTCTGGTATTGTCAATTGAAAAAATACGGCATATAACCTGCAGATACTTATGCTTTTCTACTGCGTCTTCTTCCAATACCACATTGATTACAGGTATGATCATGGCCACACCCAGTGTTTCCAGCGCTGCGCCTATCAACATAACAAAGATAAGCAGCGCCATTTTCCTTTTCTGTTTCTTGTCCAATAAGACCATCAATTTCTTATATATTTTTTTCATTCCACATTCTAACCTTCAATTCAAAATATCTCTGTATTTTACCATAGGTGTGCCGATTAGTCAAAGACTTACAGGCAATTATCATCCCGGGTCACAAATCAAATTTGTTCATTCTGTCTGTGTATCTCCGGCGCTTCGTATTTATCCATAAAGTCTTTTCCCAAAAATATAATCTCGTCCGTAAATTTAATTCTGTCAGGCATAGTGAATACCGTTACCACCCTCTTAAAATGAATTTTAGGAATAAAATTCAATATCTCCATTGGGAACTTTCCTTCTAATACAATATGCTCCGGAAATTCTTTCGCATAATCCAATGTATCTCTGGGATGGGGTTTGAGCAAAATTTGCGCTTTTCGTCCGTCTATTTCCCCATAATCTTTGATTATATCTGAAAAAATCTGTTTCCTGACTTTCAAATCACAAAGCGGCTCCGTCAAAATCAGAATTTTATCCTCTGCGCCGCAATCCAGCTTCCGCTGCAGTTCATCCATATTCTCAATAAACATGTGAATCAGCAGTTCTTTATCCTCTTCCGACAAATGCTCCTCAAGCTCTGCCTGTGACTGTTCAATATATTTATCACAAGGAAAAGGCATGTCACTCATATCATTGACTTCCATATCAAGACAATATTTTCCGTAACCGTTCTGTATAAAAATCAGATTTTTGGCAGACATCCATGCTTTAAGTTCAAAATGCCCTCTATTATCATATCTTGCGTCATCACAATACTTAGTGCTGTTCAACCCATCGTCAAGAGCGTGATAATAAATTTTCTTATAGCTCAGATAATAACCAATTGGGTCTGCATCACAAAATACATATATATCTTCATACTGTTTAAAATCAACCGGAACATATGACTCCAGCAATTTCCCAAACTTCTTTGTAAATATGATACGGGCAATCATATTTATAACAATATTCCCTCTATCCTTATGATATTTCCGGAGTTGTGGGAAAAAATCGTATCTCTTTTCATCAAACCAAAATACTTCTTCAAACAGACCGCTCTGCTCCGCCCGCTCCTTCATATTCCCGAAATCAGTCGACATCATGCTGAGTACCAGCGTTGCCTGTCCATGCATCTCATCCGGCAGATAAAATTCTTTAAGACATGCCATATATACATGGTAAAAAGTATGACATACATATATTCTTTTTTTCATGTTTTCTTCAATTCCGTCCCTTTGTAATTATATATAAAAGTATTATAGCATAAACCGTATTTTTTTTGTATAATAAGTATCAGTAAGAAAGATGGGAGCAATATTGAAGATGGACAAGAAGAAATGGATACCCTTTCTTTTGCTGGTTATAGCGGCGCTTGCAGCAGAACTCATAATATGTAATTTCTCGGCATGTAAAAGCCTGTTTTATAAGGAACGCTTCGTTTTTGAAAGTATACTCGTAGAAGGTGGTGTCGAGACAGAGGAAGGTTCCCAAACATATATTGTACAGGGCAGTGTTTTGACACTGCATATTCCTGAAGTGAACGAAGAAATACACAACCTTTTTTTCGCAATGGACTTCCCTGAAAATACCGTGGTTTCCTACACGGTAATGCTTACC
This sequence comes from Lachnospiraceae bacterium, assembly GCA_029062885.1. Classification (GTDB taxonomy): domain Bacteria; phylum Bacillota; class Clostridia; order Lachnospirales; family Lachnospiraceae; genus UBA3282. The sequence continues at coordinate 18,081 of JAIDPH010000202.1, read as the reverse complement.
GATGAAGGGAATTACTATCCGTTTTTTCTTCCGGAAAAAATTTTGATGTCGGGAATAAGAAAAAGTTTTTATACAAATATATATCCTTCCGGAAAGGTCGGAAGTATAGATGTACAATTCACGCTTCCCGAAGGCAGTGCGGTTACAATAAACGGAATCTGTGCTAACGCCAGAATTCCATTTCAGTTCAGTTTAGGCAGATTTCTTATCATTGCAGGATTTTTGTTCTTATTATATCAGTCTAATTCTGTAAAAGAATGGCAAAATAAAACGATACGTTCAAAGGACAAAAAGCAGTTGCTTACTACCGTCGTGATAGTTATTCTACTCATAGGAATGTCCTGGAAACTTGTTCGTATAAATCCCATGTGCGTAGAACCTAAGTGGCCGCATCATAAACAATATCAGGAACTTGCAGAGGTCATATCTCAGGGACATTTCTATCTGAATGCGGAACCTTCAGAAGGGCTTCTGAATTCTGAAAATCCCTATGATACTATTTATTTACAAGCGAATGGCATCGACTATCTCGCGGATTACGCTTATTATGACGGAAAATATTATGTCTATTTCGGCATTGTTCCGGAGTTGCTTCTGTATCTGCCCTGCTATCTCATAACAGGACACCACATGCCTAATTATATGGCGGTCTTTCTGTTTTATTGCGGATTCATTCTGGCAGTTTTTGCACTTTATAGAGAAATATGCAGAAGATGGTTTCCGCATACGCCTTTTATTCTGTATCTAATCGCAGGAATCCTTACCGTATGCAGTGGAAATTATCTGTTCATCATTGCAAGACCTGATTTGTACGATATACCTATTATAGCAGCAAATATGTTCACAGTGGCAGGCCTGTGGTTATGGATAAATGGAAAATATGCAGAATCTGCAAAAATAAGAATCGTAAGCTACTTCTGTGGCTCACTGTGTATGGCATTGGTTGCCGGCTGTCGTCCCCAGATGCTTCTCTTTTCTTTTTTGGCGATTCCTTTATTCTGGGATGAAGTGTTCAAAAAAAGGGAACTTTTTAGCAAAAAGAATTGGCGATATACACTTTGCATCTGCCTGCCTTATCTTTTGACGGCTGCGGGAATAATGTATTACAACGGAGTAAGATTTGGCTCTCCGTTTGATTTTGGAGCAACATACAGCCTGACAAGCAATGATATGACAAAAAGGGAGTTTAATCTGCATCAGGCTTTATTAGGGCTGTGGCACTATTTTGCCAGACCTCCCGTAGTCGTAAGCGACTTTCCTTTTTTGCAAGGAGTGCAAATAGTCTCCAAAACTTATATGGGAAAACTGAACTCTGAATACACCTATGGCGGCTTGCTGGTTTCCAATGCTTTCTTATGGGTGCTGCTCTCTATATGCAAAGGAAAAGAATTTCTGAAAAATAAGCTTATTTATATATTTATATTATCTGATATTGCTATTTCCGTTATTTTATGCATAGCAGACACAACAGTCGCCGGCATTCTGCAAAGATATATGACGGATATGATATGGGGAGCATGGCTTGCCGCCGTACTGCTCTGGTTTGCCTGGGCGGAAAAAGCAAGAAATAACGGAACTTTAAAAACCGTCATGCTCTGCCTGACGGCAGTCTTCCTGCTGCAAGCTGTCTATGGCTTCGGTGTAGTATTCGGAACCGGAGATTTGGGAGTAAATGTACAAGCAGCAAATCCTAAACTTTATTACTATTTGAAAGAACTGCTCACATTCTGAGAAAAGCTTTAGCTATTTCTCCTGCATCATACTATATTTTATTTCTGCGAGTTTCCAATCTGAAAGATTGTCTATGTCCTGAACTTCCGTTTCACTCATGACAATCGGCACATATCCATCTGACAGTTCTCCGCGGCAGGCACGGTATTTTTCCACATCATAGCAGTAAAATTGTCCACAATCATGATACATCGTTTCCAAATCCTGAGAACGTTTTGGAGCATCTTCCGGATAGCAATATTCCAGTCTTCCATCTCTCATCTTCATTCCTCTTTGGGGCGGAAATGAAAAGGCAACCACCGGCATGACGCCTGACGCGTTCTCTTCTATCAGAAGTTTCATTGCATCCTTCAACTTTGCAGCGGTAATGAAAGGCGCTGTAGGATAAATACATACCATGTAATCAAAAACTCTTCCTCTTTTTTCATACTCTTCCAATACTTCCAACAAAACATCACTTGTGCCGGCGAAATCGTTAGATGTGGCAGCGCTTCTCATGAATGGTACGCTTGCTCCCGCCTCTTTTGCTATTTTGGCAATTTCCTCATCGTCAGTAGATACCATAATTTCATCAAACAGCCCTGAAGAAATCGCTGCTTCTATTGAATAACAGATAATCGGTTTACCCAGAAATTCCTTTTTATTCTTACCCGGTATTCTTTTACTTCCACCTCTTGCAGTAATAATCGCTATTGCATTCATATAGTAACCTCTTTCTTTTATTATCTCTTTAATCCCTGCAGTTTCTTTCGCCATCTCCTGTATGTCCACAGCAGCTTATAGTACAACATGAAAAGAAGAGTAGAACGCTGCTGCATCCGAATTAATTTCTTCTCCTCCTCATGAGTCCTCTCAATATAATAGGAGTTTTTCTCAAAATCCGGAAAAGTCTGCTTCATTTCATTTCCCATTGCCTTTACAAATCCGTACTTCGTTTTGCGCACTCCCGACATATAGGAAAACAATGTATTTATATAAAAAAGAAGCGTAAATCTATATTCCAGCTCCTGCTTGCAATCATCAAAATAATTATGTTTCCTCGCCTCATCCAGCATTATGCGACCGGCTGTCATACGGTCTTCACAGCGTTCCGGCGTAATCGTATGAACAGTGGATGTGCCATGCTGATAGTAATAATACATTGGTTCTTCAATATATTCAAAATGTTTGGCAAGTACCATATATGAATTTCCGACCGCATTATCCTCGTAGAAAATATTCTCCGGAAACCAAAGTTCGTTCTCCAAAATCATGGAGCGGCGAAAAATCTTTACCACCAGACTACTGCCTTCCAAAATCAGGCTGCGTTTTTTTGCAATGTCCAAAATTCCGCTCTGGCTTTTTTTATTATTTGGCACTATCTGGCCGACTTTCATAGAATGTTCATATGTCAGGTTGTAATCACAACCCACCAGATCCGCTCCGCTATCCTCGGCTCTCTTTATCAGACGTTCATACATATCAGGAGCTATCCAGTCATCACTATCTATGAATCCTATCCAGTCTCCCTTTGCCATTTTAAGGCCGATATTTTTTGCACCGCCCTGATGCCTGTTTACCTCGGAATGAACCGAATGAAATTTATCAGGGAAGCGGCTTTCATAATCCTTTAATACGGCATAAGAATCATCCGTGGAACAATCATCAACTGCGATTATCTCATAATCATCTATTGTCTGATTGACCAGAGAATTTAAACAATATTCAAGTTTTCCGTCTGAGACCATATTGTATACCGGCACAATAATACTAAGCTTCATTTTACAACCATGCCCTTCCTTAGCCTGCGTTTACCTTCTTTGTCGGAAATTTTTTACGCCAGTACAGATACGCAATTCCTACAAGAGTCAATGCCGAAATTATATCTGCTGCTATGAATTCCGCTACCGGACCAAATCTGACATAAATAGTGTGTTCTTTTCCGTCTCCTTCGGTCATAATACGAATCCGCTGCTTACTTCCTTCTACAATGTCCACTCTTTTTCCGTTTTCATCATGCGCACGATACCCATAATAATTTAATATCGGCAGTTCCAGATAATTTCCATCCGTATCCGAAATGTAAGAAACCTGTGCCTTTGTTCCGGTTTTGCTATATCCGTATATTCTAACATAACTTATATCAGAAACAACGACATTGGTTGTCAGTTCTTCATCCAAAATACCCGCCTTACGCCATTCATGCGGATAAAATATGCCTATATTAGCCGCCATCTTACTGTCATGACCTTTAGAAGCAGTAGCCGTAACATCATCATATGGCATATGCGTATTATCTGCCGGCACCGAAATAATCGTTAGTAAGTTCAATCCGATAAGCAGCGCAAATATCAGATTTTTATATGGTTTCAGTATCTTTGACTCTGACAGCCTTATGCTGCCTACAAACAGGAAACAGGCACCGGCAGGTCCTAAGAATCTCCACGGAAACTGCAGCATGGTCAAAATTGAATTAAAGAAATCATTTTTGCTTATCTCCATACTCGGAAAATAACCTGTTATCATATATGTCAGTACAAATCCCATAACCAACAGATAATTAAGATATTTATTTAGATTTGATTTATTATCTTTCTTTTCACATACCAGATACAGAATTCCCATTCCCGCACAGCCAAGCAATGGCAGTCCAAGAGAAAAATATTGTTTATTATACAGGCTGATAGTCTGTGTAAGGAACGAAGGATTAACCGACTGCTCGAAATATCCGCTCCATCTTAAGATTCCCGTATTAAGGTCTCCGCTAAAATAATATAGCAAAAAAGGAACCAGATACCAGAGATTTAATAATATCGCGGTTCCCGCCGCCTTACCAATTTCAACATACCGCTTTTCTTTCCAAATATTTACAATAAAAACAAGCGCAGAAACCACGCAAAATCCTGTCGCAATTGCAATGCTTAAAATGTGACTCTGCAGAATCCCGCTATATCCAATCACAAGGTAATACCATTTCTGCCTGTCACCAAGCATAATATGATATATGCCCGCTATTAAAAGAGGCCAGAATGTAAGCGCCAGGGTTTCTCCCAAATCCCCTCGGGAAAAAATATTAGTAAACCGATATGGCATAAGTGTATATAAAACTACTGCCAAAATTATTGTCCGTCTGGACTTTGAGATTGATTTAACAGCATAATATGCACATACCGCCGAACCGAGATTTGCCATAAATACAACCGATTTATAAGATAGTCCGATTGATACTCTGCATATTCGCAAAAATGCTCCTATATATAAGAAAAGATAAGGATACATTGCATTCAGGTATCCGTTTCCTTTAAGCCCATCCGGCAGGATAATGACAGGAATCTGTCCATCCAGAATTCCGTCTTTAATTCCTTCCATACGTGCCAGATGATAGCTCAAATCATCCCCATTAAAAAGATAGGTAGAAAACATAGGTGAAGCAGCAAGCAAGGCAACTCCCAAAATAATACATGCATCTACAAGTTTATCCTGTGCAATCGGATTCTCCAAATGTCTCTGATATAGAAAATATCCTGCCAGATTCAGCAACAGAAATAATACAATAATAAAATAAGTGTCTGTATAAAACAATGTTCTAGGTTTCAGATAAACCTTCTGTATGATAAACGAACCTTTACCCGTATAATTAAACCGTACAGACAACTGTTTTGCATCCTTAGCCAAGGTAAAATCCACTGTAAATTCATTCTGCCCCGGTTCCAGAGTCCAGCCTGCAATTTTGCTTCCCATTTCCCACAGTTCTACCACATTTCCGGTTTCGTCTGTTTCATACTTAAAGTCAATCGTATAAGTTCCACGATTCATTACAATCTGCGGCGTGCTGGCAACAATTCCCGTTCTTGCAACCGCTTCCCTAATTACCAATGCATAATCAGAATCCAACACACCTACAGAATACTGGAGTTCAGAGCCTGTATATGCAAGTGGATTGTCACCTTCATTTCCAAGCCACAAAAAAAAGACGATACAGCATACGCTAATCAAATAAATGGCTGTTGATTTTGTTGTCATCTTCATGCTCTGTCGCCTTCTCTCTGTTATTTAGAATAATATGTTACAATTTTTCTGACTGCCGCTATAACGCTCTCCACATCCTCATCTGTCATTGCAAAATAGAGCGGCAGACTGATAATTTCCTCATAAAGTTTTTCCGCATTTGGACAGATTCCCTTCTTATATCCCATTTTCTCATAATACGGGAAATAGTAAGTCGGAATGTAATGAACATTACAACACACATTCTCCGCTGCCAGAGCTTCAAAGAATTCCTTTCTGTCTATGCAAAGTTTCTCCGGCTTCAGACGCAAAATGTAAAGATGTCTGGTCGTATCGGATTCTGCAATTTCCTTCTGTACAAAAATGCAGGGAAGTTTGGAAAACGCTTCATTATATCTTGCAACGATTTCCTTTCTCCGCTTACTAAACATATCCAGTTTATCAAGCTGGCTTATAATAAGAGCCGCCTGCATATCAGTCATTCGATAATTATATCCTAACGCAATCTGTTCATAATACCATGGACCGTCAGACGGATTCTCTAAAAAGGACTCATCACGCGTGATTCCGTGAGCACGATACAATATAAGCCTCTGATAATACTCCTCATTATTTGTCAGTACAGCTCCGCCCTCACCGCCTGTTACCGTCTTGACAGGATGGAAGCTGAGAGTTGTCATATCTGCGATAGAACCGTTCGGTCTGCCTTTATACTTCGTCCCTATTACATGGGCGCCGTCTTCTATCAAAACCATATTCTTATCTCTACAAAGCTGCATAATTGAATCCAGTTCCACCGACTGTCCGGTGAAATCGACTGCCACTACAGCCTTGCTTTTTTCAGTTACGCACTTTGCTACCGAATCAGGATCTATATTATAAGTCTCCGGATTGATATCCGCAAAAACAGGACGTGCTCCACAGTACAGTGCACAGTTGGCAGATGCCGCAAAAGTAATCGGCGTTGTAATGACTTCATCCCCCGCACTTACTCCTGCTGCCAGACATGCGATATGAAGCGCCGCCGTTCCATTACTGCATACAACCGCATATTTTGCACCTGTGACATCGCAGAGTTTTTGCTCCAGTTCAGTAATCTTAGGTCCACAAGTCAGATAATCGCTCCGCAAGACATCCACTACAGCCTGTATATCCGCCTCATCAATATATTGATGTCCATAATTAATTTTACTTTTTCTGACCGGTTCTCCGCCCTCTATTGCCGGCTTTTCCATATATATCAGACCTTTCTTTATTTCTCTAAATTCATTCCTTTAAGCAGCGTTCTAATGTCCTCTACTGACAGCCATTCCGTATTTCTATCGGAGCTGTACTCAAAGCCTTCTTTAACTCTCTTTCCACTTAAATCAGGTTGTTGTTTACTATTCCATGTCATCTGCGGGTATACAATGTAATGTTTATCATACTCATAGGTCGTCATAGAATCTTCTTTCGTTACCATAATTTCATGTAACTTCTCACCCGGACGTATTCCTATTTCCTCCAGTTTGCAGCCCGGCAGCATTGCTTCTGCCAAGTCGGTTACTTTAAATGACGGAATCTTACTGATAAAGGTTTCTCCTCCATTAGCCTCCATGAGCGCCTTAATCACAAGTTCTATGCCCTGCGTCAGGCTAATCCAGAAACGCGTCATTCTGAAATCAGTAATCGGAAGTTTAGTTCCGCCTTCCTTGATAATATTATTAAAAACAGGAATAATCGAGCCACGGCTCCCTGCCACATTTCCATAGCGCACTATCGAAAAATTAATGTCCTTCTCTCCTGCATAAGCATTGGCCGCCACAAAAAGCTTATCGGATACCAGCTTCGTACCACCATATAAATTTACCGGTTCAACCGCTTTATCTGTTGACAATGCCACTACCTTGTGAATTCCACAGTCAAGCGCTGCATCAATCACATTCATTGCTCCGTGAATATTGGTTTTAATTGCTTCGTTTGGATTATACTCACAAGCCGGAACCTGTTTTAATGCCGCAGCGTGAATGATGTAATCAACACCATCGCAGGCTCTCTTCAGTCGTTCCAGATCCCTTACGTCCCCAATAAAAAAACGGAGCTTTTCTGCATACTCCTTAAACTCATCCGCCATAAGCCACTGCTTAAATTCGTCTCTGGAATATATAATGATCTTCTTTGGCTCATAATGCGTTAACACATATCTGGTAAAACTTTTACCAAAAGAGCCTGTCCCTCCGGTAATTAAAATGGTCTTATCTTTTAACATAATTAAAGCAATACCCCTTTCTCTACATGCAAATTCAGTATTAACCTTTACTGCCGTTATTACATTGATTTTTAGTATAGCATAGGTATTTTTCGTTTTCAATAGAAACAGCTTTTACGGTTCATGACAATAAAAATAACACCATCCTAACATCAATGGAATACATGCCATCAATGGAAGCGAATATCTTATAAGCCCATTTACAGGCGAAGCAATACATACCAATATATTCATAGCCGGAGCAATATACATCAATATACCCTTTGGTCTTTTTCTATATAGCATGTATGCTGCCAATAGCAATAACATCCATGTATAAGAGCCGGGATTCATCATCTGTGACAATATGGGAATTTTAATCCATAATTCTGCGTAGGCTTCCATAATACTCCGAATATTCTCCGGCATTAAATAATGCAGGTACATATCTCCGGTTGACATCTCTTGTTCAATACCGATAAAATATTTTCCGCTCTCATTACTATATCTAAACGGATAAAAGTACCCGTATCCTCCTTCCAGAGTAGCCTCGATATATATCTCAGGGTGTTTTTTTAACATTGAATACCATGCCTTAAAATATTCTAACAGCTTTTCATCTTCCATCGTGTATGTACCTTTAACGTAATCCGATATTTCCGGGTGATAAATATCGGCAAGATAGTCAACCGCAAGCACTTCGCCCACAGCTGCCCTTTCTTCTTCCGTTATGTCCTCCGGTGCATACAGAAGATATCTCGCTGTCTGCTGAAATGGAATCGACAGCATTTCTCCTGTTGAACTTTTTACTATTTTCAAATATTCCGGTAAAATTGAGTCAGAAAAAACCTGTCCAAACCAAACTCCTATACTCAGAAGGAACACCCAAATCCATCTGCTTTTTTTCGTAATCCATACAACAAGAAATATTAACTGTGGTACAACCAGATATACTCCGTTTTTTCTGGTTAAACATACCAGCATTGCTGAAATTCCAAGCTTTGCATAATCCTTAAATGATAATGATTTATTTTGTACTGCCTTGACGCAGCAATCAATATACAATGTCATAAACAGTACAACAAGCGCAGCATGTATGCCATCCTTGATTACCATATATGAGAATATAGGAAAGGCAGGAACAATTGTAAAAAAGAAAATGCTAATCCAATATAAAAGAATATTTGCATGCTTCTTAATCCAGCTACAAGTATATCCATAGCATAACACTGAAATTGTTGTAAATGTTATTCCTATTAAAAATACACCTGTATTATCATTTATTATCTGTCCAACCCGCATGAGCAGTCCCATAAATTCCGAAAGAATCCATGGGTGATGAGTCGTCCTGTATGTATATCCCCTTGCCGCATTAACCTGCATCAGCCCGTCCCACTGTACTGAGGCCGGAAAAAAGACTATCATATACGGTAACCAACCTGCCGCTATTACTATAGATGCCAGCAAAAACGGATACCTCTCCTCTCCGCTACCCCCTCCCAGATGTGCAGCCAGATTTTCTACCCGGAAGATTCTTTTTCTGTTATTTACTGATACGCAGTTAAACAAAAATGTTATCAGAACTCTAAATAAATAATAATATCCTATAAATATCAGTCCCGAAATAATAAACTGTTGAAAATTTTTCGTTATAAATATTAAGCTTCCGTTTGACGATAAGCTCATACCTATTATCATAAAAACAGAAAACAGCGCTGCCGTGCCTTTAATCGCATAACTTTTTATCTCATAAAGCAAATGCCACTGTTTTTTATAAAAATAAATAACCGCTATGCAAACTATCATTTTGTCTATTCCGATACCATTACACTCTCTTGTAAGTGTATCCAAAAATGATGCCCCTTCATTTATACACCCGCTTACAGATATTGCAATTCCAGTCACCATACCTGCAATTACCGGATAAAACATCATAAATTGCTTATGGCGTTTTAATAAAATAATATACAAATCAACCACAGCCGTAATAATAACTACTATCAGCAGATTTTCTCTTTCTACCCCATTATTTCTAACCAGCAAAACATCATTTATTTTCAAATATCCTTTTCCAGAATAATAAAACCGCACTTCAAAGTCATCTATATCCTGTGTTGCCCTAAATGAAATTTTCTGAACATTCTTCCCATTTCCCAAAGCTATCTCACCATCTGAAAACAGAGAATCTCCGTTGGAATAAATTTCCATTGTATGATTACGCTCTGCTTCATAATCAACAGAAATCGTATAACTTCCCATGCCCAATAATTTATCTGAATTACATAAAAACATTTTCCTATATGTAATCCCAGCGCTTCCATCGCAGCACCATGCTCCGTCATCCTGTTGTTCAATGCCGTATGGCTCCATTTCGTTTAAGATGGATCGGGGGCTATATGTATTAGAGCATAAAAAAATATAACAAATAATAAATATAGCTGCCTGAAACATAATAATGCCATAATAAGCTTTCTTATTCATAAGTTCACCTTATTCTTTTCATCTTTTCAGTTTTTATCATTTTATGACATATTTCAAGCGATTGTCCTATTCTGGCTTTGCTCCCTTGATATCATAATCTGTCTGTGTACTTTTCGTACCGTCTTCGGCGCCACTGTAAGCAGCAGAAGATAGCCTTTATTTTTTACGGTTAAATATCGGTTAAATATCGTATTGCAGATATGCCCGCGAAGATATTTTTTAACTCCATTATAAAATGAATTCTTTCTATTCATCTGCGGAATCGGAACATGCAGCATATAATCCAACCTTTGAAATAGATTAAAGCGAACTGCAATGGAATGCAGAACCGGATAATCTTTATCCACAATAACCTGAATTTTGTCGGCGTTTTCAATATTATCCATAAACACTCTGGAAAAACTGTTTTCAGAAGCCTTCCTTGTCGTACTATTACTGCGATATACCACATGATATCCCTGCTTCGGCAGAATACCGACTCCATCTACCTGCAAAAGCAACTCCACTAAAAGCTTAAAATCTTCATTTAATTCACCTTCGGGAAATCTGTGTTTCTGCAGCAGTTCCCGCCTCACTATTTTCGTACAAAAAGAACAATCTCCCTGATGAAGCAGAAGTTCTTTCATAAAGGTCTCTGAATCGCAGAAACGTATATCCTCAGGCGGTATACATATATTCTGAAGTATATTGCCTTCTTCGTCTATTTCTTCTCTGGAAATCTGCACTATCTGAAGATTCTTCTCTACGGCAAGCTCCATCATCTTCTGGTACATATCGATATCAATATAGTCATCACTGTCTACAAATCCAATATAATCACCCACTGCATTCCTTATTCCGATATTGCGCGCAGAAGATGCTCCACCATTTTCTTTATGATAGACTCTGATTCGATTATCCAGTTTTTCCAGCTTATCGCAAAACTCCCCCGAACCATCCGTAGAACCATCATCCACCAGAATCAACTCCAGATTCTCATATGATTGTTTTCTGATTGAATCCACGCAGCGTTCCAAATAATCCATTGTATTATATACCGGCACGATAACACTGATTTTTAATCTCTCCATGCTATTTCATTCTGCCTTTCATCATTGCTTTATACATATTCCTTTGCGCAACAGCAGGTGCGGGGCTCATCGGTCCGCTTGATGCTGGAACAATCCTTCCCTCTGAAAGGCAGCTTGCAAACCGAAGGAACTCTTTTGCTGCATGCTCCGCATTCCATTCCGTAACAATCGTATTATATGCAGCACGCCCCATATGTTTACGCTCTTCCCAATGGTCAAATAAGTCCAACACCAGTTTTTCCATTTCCTTATATGAACCATTAGGAAAGACAAGACCATTCACGCCATGTTCTATCAGATAAGTCGTTGCTCCAGCCTGAACGCTTGCCACTTCCACACAGCCGCTGTTCATTCCTTCATTTAAAACAGCCCCCCAGCCTTCCAGATAATCGCTTGTGAAAAGGTGTATATGGCATTTTTCCATCACAGCCCTCACCTTCGACGGACCACTGTAACCATAGAAAATAAATTTGTCCGAGAGTCCGGTCTGCTCAACTTTATGCTTTATTTCCTGCTCCAGTTCTCCGCTTCCCAACATGTGTATATTGAAAGCAAATCCTTTCTTATCAAGACACTGTGCAAGCTTTACCACGTATTCCGGATGCTTCCAGTTAATAAATCTTCCCACCCAGATAAGCTGCAGCGGACCGTCCTTTTTCATGGCCGCAAAGGTTTCATCTGAATAAATCCTTGTTTCCGGAAAATATCCCCATTTAAGCATCTTTCCCGGATATGCTCCTATAAGATGAAAATCAGACGCCGTATATGCTCCGGCGCATAACATACAGACATTTTTATTACGATACCTGATATGAGCCTTATATTTTGCGACAAGACCTCTGGGTGAAACTGCCTTCCATTGCCCTTCCTTATATATTCTTTCACTGCTTCGTATCGTTACTTTTCCTGAGCGCAGACGCTCGTCTTCAATGTCTTCTCTTTCCGTCCAGCCTAACAATACCACATCGCTCTCCGCAATTATTTTTCGGCACTCATATTCATCCTCATACAGACAACGTACATAGGGGATTTTTTTTACATCGAGCCCCCAACCCATTGCTATACGTTCTTCTTCCATAGGCATAGTCTGTACGAAACAATAGTCATCTCCAATTTTCTCGTAAATAGCATTGGAAAACGGAATCTGATGATGATTGATGTAATTTGACACAAAGGTTATTGTCATTACTGCCTCCATATCGAACTATAAGGTTTTCTCTTCTTCTGTTATTTCCTCATAGATTCGTATCATTTTGTAATAATTCTGATCGGCGTCATGCGTCTCTCTGGCATGTCTCCTTGCATTATGCGAATACTTTTCCGAAATAAATTCCTTCTCAAAAATTTCGATTATCTTTTCCGAAAGTGCCTCAACATTGCCCGCCGGATACAGCAGACCGTCTCCGCCGTCCACTAACAGATTGTGTATGCCGCCCACATTTGCCGCCACACAAGGCACCCCGAGCAGCATTGCTTCCCCAAGCGAATTAGGCGAATTTTCCATTGCAGAAGGACAGACGAATACATGGCTTTTTAAAAACTGTTCTTTCATTCCTTCAGCGTCTAAGCTTCCGAGCATAGTAACTTTATTTTTTAAATGGTTTTCCCTTATTAATTTCTTCAAATATTTTCCGTATGCAGAGCGTTTCAATCTGTCTTTCCATGTTGCGTTCTGTATAATATTATTGCCGGCTACAAAAATTTGTGCATCCGGATATTTTTCAAGTACGGCAGGCATTGCCTGCAGCAGATAATGAAATCCTTTTATAGGATAGTCACCCTGACTCAAAAAAATACTGTACGGAATACAGGAATTCCTTTTCCATCTGTCTCTATAGAAGCAGCCTCTCAAAGTCTCATTCAAAAAATGATACTTTGCTTCAGGATTTACTGCTGCCACAGCTTCTCTGTCAAAATCGGTTCTTCCTGCGACATGTTCCACAAGGCGAAGCGCCTCTTTTTCATACACGCTTCTTTTCCTAAACTTCTTCTGTTGCTGCACAATACTGTCTTTTTTAATCAAATCCCTGAGAGTAACCTTTCTGCGCACATTTGCCGGAAGGTCAGCCATGTATGCTTCCGCATATACATACATTACTCCCTGGATACTTACCAAAGTTCTTGACGGTCTCCTATAGGCACGTACGCATGCCAGTGTGTGCGGAAACTCTGTTCCAAAAATATGTATCATATCCGGTTTAAAATCAGATATAATTTCCTTCATTCTATCTTCTATCGCACTGTCATACTGCTCCGGTGTACGTAAATTTTCTACAAAACCATAACATTGGCAATACGCATTTTCTCCAAGCATCATCTCTTTAGATATATTACCAAGCTCAGTTGTAACCGGAAAAGCAATTCCCAATGTAATTTTGTTACGATGCTGCTCCTGCAAAAAACGATCCATCATTGCAGTCAGCCAGCCCTCACGATTGCTGAAGGACAGACCTAACTGATTGGCTATTTCCGGCATCATAATATTGCATACCCAAAGTACTCTCATCGCCCTGCTCCTTTCTCATAATACAATTTCTTAAGCTTATTGTAAAAACCCGATGTCACAGGATTCCCGGCAATCCATGTGCGAAGCGGCGCCAGAGTAATCCACATCAATATCCTGTATTCAAAAACTTTTCCCGCAGGCATATATTTCCTGACAATCTCTTTATGCTCGTCGGAAGAAAGCTTCTTATTCCGTTTTGTTTCTGAAAATCCACCGCCCTCATAATCCGCAATAAGAATGTCACCATAAACAAAGGCTGCTTTTTCAGGGAGTTCATTTGTATAAAAGCACCATAAGAACTGCTCATAGTCAGCTCTTACACGGTATCTGGTTTCAAAAGGATGTGCAATCAGCAGCTTTCTGTCATAAAAGCATGCCTGATGACAAGGTACATTACGATAACAGCCAAAATCATCCATTCTTGGATTAGAAGCTACTTCGCGTCCGGTCAGCCTCTCATAAATATTGCCATAGTAAATTCCTGCATCAGAAGGATTCCGGTGAATCAGTTCCGATATCTTTGTAAGGACGCTTTCACTATAGAATACGTCTCCACAATTCAGAAAATAGATATATTTCCCCTCGGACTCTTGCACAGCCTGATTCATAGCGTCGTAAATTCCGCTGTCTTTCTTCTCAATCAACCGCAGTGTTGGAAATTTGTTTACAGCATCAGGTTCCTCTTTTATGCATGACAGCGAGCCATCCGTAGATAAGCCGTCTTTTACCACTACTTCATAATTCCGATATGTCTGAAGCCGGATACTATCCAAAGTCTTTTTCAATTTATCGCCGGGGTTCAAACAAACAACCAAAACGGAAATCTCCGGTTTCATGCCAAGTCACTATTCCTTTCCTGTATTGTCCTGTATATTTTTGCACGTGGATATTTTCAATCAGCCATCCAATTACCCATCCATTTAGTATCCAACATGTCATCAAACATAAAGCTTCTATATGGCAGAATCCGCATATTATCATCATACGCCCTGCCCATAAATTTAGCAAGATATAGGAGCGCTGCCAGAATCATGCCCAACTTTAGAAATTTACGCAGCTTTTCATTCCCGACTTCCTTAAGCAGCGCAGGCAGAAACAGAATATGGCTAATCGTCAGATAATATCCTATACGCGATATAATCGGCAGGAAGGAGCAAAATACATATAAAGCAAGTGCACCCAGATTCAGATAAAAGTAAAACCGCAGCCTCCTGCTGCCTTGTATACTCTTTTTATAATAAATAAGGGAGAGCGCAAGCACAGCTGCACACCGCATAATATTGATATAACTGGTTCCGCCTTCCAAGTATTCTGTATTCTCATAGGTCGGATATAGAAACAGTACGGCCTTTAGATAAAAATCCTGAAAGAACAAAAATGTAATGCAAAATAATCCTGCCAACATTAACTGCCACTTTTTCCACTCAATGGAAGCCAGAAAAAATAGCGGCATAACAACAATCATGGATTTGTGAAAAAGAGAGCCAAGAAGCACTAGTAAAACAAATCTGCCCCACTGTCGGCGTATTACAAATTTCATGGAATAGAGAGCAATAGCCAATGCCAAATAATATCGCACGGTGTTAAATGTCTGAAAATAATATCCCAATGCCATGAACAAAAAGAATGTCATAGGGAAGTCATCACTCTGCTCGTAGATTGCCAGAATGAATAAAAAAATTGTAACAAATGAGAAAACCGCAAATACAAGCAGATAATTTTCAAACCCTGATACGGTGTAAATCACTTTTGTCAGCAGATTAAATCCCACTTCTGTAGGAACATATGCATTGCAATATGTCAAATGCATAAACGACACATATCTTGCGTAATCATTTCCTACATCATGCCTACAGGCAGAAAGCGCAAAAAGGATGAGGAAAACAGCCAACAGGCATATCCTATTGCACATCTGCTGTCTTGTCACCCTATATGGCTGCAAAACCGGACGGTTATTAATCATGCATGCAAGCAGTACTGTTCCCGCTGCAACTGTAAGATATAGAATCATGAGTATACAAACTGCTCCTTTTAACGCTGTGATCTAATTCCTTCCTTCATCAGCGCATACGCTTCTTTGAAAGGTATTTCTACGCACATTTCCTTTTTATTTTTTAGAAGAAAACGAAGTGCAAAAATTAGTGAAAGCTTTCCATATAAATAGTGATAAAGAACTCCTCTGTCCGTAAAGAACTTTTCTGTGTATCCACGAAACCATGTGGACTCTCTCTCTATTTCCTCGCCAATACAAACAGGCACGGCATATATTTTCAATCCGGATTTAAGGCAATCCCGTAAAAACAGACTGTCTTCACCATTACTGTACTTTGCACCGCCTCCGAACAGCAGCGAAAAATGTACATTTGCCCGACGTAACGAATCCAGCTTTCCTGAAATACTATAGGCGGGATATCTGCCATAATTATACCAACGGATTCTTTTTACCTTCTCATTCCAATATGTTCGTCTGGCAGGAGATACCTTAACATTAAATAAAATCATATCCGCCTCAGGATACTTTATATAAGTCTCCCTGACAGTATTCTGTAATCCTTCCGTGAAGATTATGTCCTCATCTGAAAACAGGCAGATATCCGTTTCTGCATGCAGCAGCGCCGTATTTCTGCTCAGCCCCACTCCACGTTCTTTCATATTGAAACATTTTACGCTGCCATGAGTCTGTTCAAACTCTTTATAAGCATATTTATCGCATTGGTTCACAATCACGGCATCCGTATCAATATTCATTTTTTTATAAAGTCTGGCAGCATCCTTATCTACTGTTGATACCAATACCTGTACTTTTAAAGGTGATTGTAATACCATTTCATAAACCTCATATCTGCATTCTCAATGGTAATTCCCACTATCTTACATCCTTGCAATGTCAGTTGGTCTATCCTGTAAGCAAGAGATGTCCTATCCATTTTTCCATAAGGAATAATAAGAATTAAGCCGTCTGCTTTACGCAGCTTATCACAAATCTCTTCTGTAACAGAACTTTTCTTATTCAGTTCCAGAGTATCAATCACCCCGTTCTCTTTCATCAAATATGTGCGATTCAGCTCCATATCTCCTTTAAGCTTTTTAAGCAGAATTGCTTTTCCGGACTTTTTTACATCTTCCGTATTATTCGTAAAATGGAAACCTATAAATGGAAGTCCGGTGACACATTTCAAATCTCCCGGCACATAAATTCTATCGTCTAGTACATAAGCCAGCGCCATCGCGATAAGCGACAATATCAGCGCAATCGTCAGTCCTGTCAAAACAGCTTGTAACAGTCTTGAATCTGCTGTTATCAACTTCGTTTCCGTTTCTTTAATAACCTCTATACTGATAAACTCTTTTTCACGTTCTCCCAATTCCACTAAAGAGAGGTTTGTCGCTTTCATAATCTCCTTGGTCATATCCGGATTTGAAGTCGTAATCGTAATCGTCAAAATCCTAATATCGGAAAGAATGCCTGCCTTAGTTGACGCAATGACCTCTTCCTCCGTATATGTATCCGGCAGATAGGACATAGTTGCATTCAGAATCAGATTGGTTGACATAAGGTCATTCCATGTGTATCCATTGTAAGCCTGATATGCCTCGCCGGTCTCGTCCTGAGCGAAATTAAGACGTAATTCGGATTCTGCCTGATACTCTCTGTTGCTGCTCAATACAACATGATCAAGCAGATATATTCCGCCTCCGATAATCGCGCCAAAAACAGCCGCAAGAACAGCTATCCAGATATTTTTTAGAAAAAGAAGAAGTACTTTTTTACAATCCATACCTTCATCCACGTATTTCATTTTATTTTTTCCCTTCTTCACCTTTTGAAATAATATAGCCTCAATGCTTTTTAGCCGCAGTTGTCTGATTATCGTCTATGCCTTCCGTACTTTCAGGCTTGAACAGAATTTTTATAGTCAGCAGCATAAGCTTTAAATCCAGCCATACCGAATAGTTCTCAATATAAGTCAAATCCAGTTTCAGTTTATCATAAGGCGTCGTATTATATTTCCCATAAACCTGCGCAAACACTGCCAGCCCTGCCTTTACATTAATGCTAAAAGTAAACTAGTGCATGT
>JAIDPH010000201.1 GCA_029062885.1 Lachnospiraceae bacterium | reverse complement strand
AGACCTGCATACGAGACAGATATATCACAGGTAAAGTGAAAATGCAATAATTGTATTGAAAAAAATACACAACCATTCTAATTTTTTTCAAGCCTTCTTACCAGATAGCAAAATTCATCCTTATATTCATCCGATTTGGTGTCAATGCCTTTAAGTCTGTCAATTACGCTTCGCATCGTCGCATCACCTTTATATGAACTGTCTGTTACTACCAGACCGAATTCCGCCACTGCCATAGCAAACTGCATATCATTGCTTGGATTTTCCACATACACCTTTTTATCTACAGGATACGATAACAGAAGACTATTACCTGTTCCGGGCTTTTTATATCTGACATTGACTGTGAACCATTCCTCATTCGGAAGCTCGTTTCCCGTTGCATATTTCAGGGTTGTTCCCGAATAAGTTGCAGTTGCATCCGTTGTTACTATTTCATATAACACGGTAACCGTATGTCCTGCTCCTATTTCCCCCGCATCTTTCGTATCATCGGCAAAATCCTGTTCTGCAAGCTGCCTGTTCTCATATCCGATGAGGCGGTATCCCGCTACTACTGCCGGATTAAATTCTACCTGAAATTTTACATCCTCAGCTACCGTAACAAGCGTAGCGCCCATTTCTTCCACCAGAACCTTCTTTGCTTCTGTCAGGGAATCTATATAAGAATAGTTTCCGTTTCCTTTGTCGGCAAGCGTTTCCATCTTATTGTCTTTGATATTACCTTTGCCAAAGCCAAGCACGGACAGATATACGCCTGATTCTTTCTCCTTGGTTATCAGATTCTCCAGCTCTTCCTGCGTAGTCAGTCCCACGTTCAAATCACCGTCTGTCGCCAGAATGACTCTGTTATTTCCGCCCTTAATAAAATATTTTTCCGCAATTTTATATGCCGTGATAAGTCCTGCACTTCCGGCTGTCGAGCCGCCCGCTTCCAGACTGTTAATCGCTTCGGTAATCTCCTTATGGCTGCTTCCGTTCACGCCTTCCATTACCACCCTGTCTTCTCCGGCATAAACAACAATTGAGACTTTATCCTTTGCTGTAAGCTCCTCTGTAAGAAGCGAAAAGGATTTCTGTAACAGCGGAAGTTTATCATCCGAATACATAGAGCCTGAAACATCCAGTAAAAATACAAGGTTAGAAGCCGGTGCCTCCGAAAAATCTATATCCATTGTTTTCAGCCCTATCATGGCAATTTTGGTATTTGCATTCCATGGACAGTCTGCAATCTGCGTAGTCACTCCAAACGGTTCTCCTTTTTTCGGTCCGGCATAATCATAATTAAAGTAGTTCAGCAGTTCTTCAATTCTGACAGCACCGTCAGGTATATCTTCCAGACTATAACCGTCCTCAACCATTCTTCGCAGATTACTGTATGAGGCAGTATCCACATCCGCAGAGAATGTAGACAGCGGGCTTAGGGCTACGGAAGTAAATCCCATTTCATCTATTGCATTATATTCTTCCGTATTCGGCTCGTAAGAATAATCATATTCCGGATAACAATCATATACATCAGTATGAGCGTAAAGCGAGTCTGATTTCGCAGGTGAGCTGTTAGTTGCACTGTCGTATGCATAGTCGCTCCTTTCAGCTTCTGCGGTCGTACCGCCTGCATCATAGCTTCCATCCATCGGAGCCTCGTTAAGAGTAAACGATTCCTGACCACCATATCCATTATCTGCCGTCGTTCCTCCGGTAGTATTATGTACTCCTCCGGTTTTAGAGCTTCCACAACCTGACATCACGCTGCAAGCCATCATCATTGCCATTAATAAACAAACAGACCTCTTTTTCATATTTTTTTTCATATTTTTTTTCATAAAACATTCCTCCCTTTTTGCTATACCGCGATATCATTTATCAATCGCTTATACAAAAGATACGAATGGGGAGGAATGTTTTTATGGCAATTTTTTGAAAAATTTTTATTTTTTTAATAACCTGCTATTTATCTGCTTTTGATGCATTGATTACTACTAATCTATCCTGTTCAAAGCATAGAGTAACTTCATAGCTTTCTCTTTCTTTCATAAATTTATTTTTTATCATGCTTAAGGAATCATGTTCCATATCAAAAACATATACGATTTCTATCTGCATATTTTTTGTTAAAACTGCATCTGCATCCGGTTCAAGCACAATTGCCTGATATATTATCTCTTCACCGGAAAACTCAATAAACTCAGTATCAACAATCTGTACCAATACGCCTTCTATTTTCTGTCCGTCTTGCAAATCCAGCTCCTTTATGGTTTCACTGTTTTCTGCCTGAACATCTTTGTCTGTCTCCGTCGTTTCAGATGTATTTTCTGTTTCGCTTGGAGTTTCTGCATTGTTGCTTTCCTGCGACATTTCCATATCACCATGTGCTCCGGCATCACTGTTATCCCAGTCATCAGCCATACCTGTCGCTGCCTCGTATTCGTAATATATACCACTTGTATCCGCCGACGCCGATGCTCCATCACTGTCACTTCCGTTCATTTCCGGCTCATCCGACGTCGCATAATCTTCCACACCATAATACATCGGAGCACTATTCGACATATTTCCGTCTGATTGTCCGCCGGAATAACTCGGACTGCTATCGTTTCCGGTTCTCAAGGCGATTGCCGGAATAATGATTGCCACACACAGACAGGCGGCAGCTAGAGTCCCCCATCTTCTCCAATTTATTTTCTTAAATGAAGATTCAGCCTTTTCAGGAACAGATGCCGTTACTTCTTTCTCGGAGAGTCCGGCTTCAATCCGATTCCACAAATCCGGTATTTCGTTTTGCTTAAGCTCTATGAATTCCTGTTTAAAATCCCGTTCCATAACCGCACCTCCTTAATTTTTTCACTGCATTCTGGTATCTCCAGGTAACTGTGCCAATGGGAATCTGCAATACCCCGGCTATCTCTTGAAATGTCATCTCACCCAGAATTTTCAAATTTATTATCTGACGCTCTTTTTCCTTAAGTCCGGATAGAGCTTCTTTGACTGACACATCCGCTATGACTTCCCTCTCAACCGGGCTGCCATGCTCCGTCTCCTGTCCGGGGAAGTCCTCGACCTCAATATCGTCTATAAGTTCGCTTACTTCCTCTCTTCTGTATTTTCGCAGATAATCGATTGCCATGTTTCTGGCAATAGTAGTCAGCCACGCTTTATGTCCTCTGCCACTTTGATATGTATCAGCTCTGTCCCATAGCTTTATAAAAAATTCGCTGGTCACATCTTCCGCATTTTCCTTACTTTGCAGGACATCTTTCACAATAGCGTAAATCAATCCGATATATGCCTCGTATATTTCCCGAAGCCCGTCTTTATCTCCCTGCCTGATTTTTATCATGGCGGCTTCAAACTGTATGTCCGTCATATGTATTCCTTTCCTTCCAAAGTTTTTCCAAAAAAATATTCTTACCTGTGTTACAGATAAGAATACCTTTCAGTTACATTTTTGTCAATCGGTCAACTGCCTCAACCGTGTTTTCATAGCTTCCAAATGCTGTCAGTCTGAAATAAGTCTCACCGCTCGGTCCGAAGCCGGAGCCCGGTGTACCGACCACATTAGCGTTTTCCAGCAGATAGTCGAAAAATTCCCAACTTGTCATACCCTTTGGCGCTTTCAGCCAGATATAAGGAGCATTTACACCGCCTGATACGCTATATCCTGCGGATTTTAACCCATTCAGTATATATTCTGCGTTCTTCATATAATAGGCAACCAGTTCTTTTGTTTCCTTTTTGCCGGCTTCAGAGTAGACTGCTTCTCCCGCACGCTGTATTATATAAGGCGCTCCGTTATACTTAGTTCCGTGCCGTCTCGCCCATAGTGCATGTAATGAGGTATCGCCGACTTTCAGCTCCTTAGGTATTACGGTAAATCCCAGACGCACTCCTGTGAAGCCGGCATTCTTGGAAAATGAACGGAGCTCTATTGCGCATGTTCTTGCTCCCTCACACTCATAAATCGTATGCGGTACATCTTCTTCTGAAATATATGCCTCATATGCCGCATCATAAATAATCACGGAACCATTTTTATTAGCATAATCAACCCATTCCTGAAGCTGCGCTTTAGTAATAGTGGAACCTGTCGGATTATTCGGGAAGCACAGATAAATCAAATCCGGCACTTCTTTCGGCAACTCCGGAGCAAAATTATTCTCTTCCGTACACTGCATATAGATTACATCGCTCCAATTTCCGCTTTTCTCATCATAGGTTCCGGTTCTTCCAGCCATTACGTTAGTATCCACATAAACAGGATATACCGGGTCGCAGACCGCAATCTTATTATCTATGCTGAAAATTTCCTGAATATTTCCCGAATCACATTTTGCACCGTCCGATACGAAAATTTCATCTGCATCTATATTACAGCCTCTCGACCTATAATCGTTATCTGCTATGGCAGTCCTTAAAAATTCATATCCTAAATCCGGCGCATATCCACGGAATGTCTTCGCATCCGCCATCTCGTCTACAGCGCTATGCAGCGCACTTATGACTGCCGGCGACAAAGGCTGCGTCACATCGCCAATCCCCAAGCGGATAATCTTCTTATCCGGATTCGCCTGTGCATATGCATTTACCTTCTTACCAATTGTAGAAAAAAGATAGCTGCCCGGCAGTTTTAAATAATTATCATTTACTTTTACCATATTAATAACCTGCTCCTCTCTCAACTCAATTTTCACTGCAAAATTTATTCTATCGTTCCATCAAAAACCGTCTCGGCAGGACCTGTCATATAAACCAGATTCGCTTCCCTGTCCCATTCGATTTCAATTTCACCGCCTAAAGTTTTAACTTTAACAACCTCATCCGTCAAACCGTTCAAAACACATGAAACAACCGTAGCACAACAGCCCGTTCCACAAGCAAGAGTCTCTCCTGTTCCTCTTTCCCATACGCGCATCTGCACATTCTTTCTGTCCAGAACCTTTACAAATTCCGTATTTATTCTCTTAGGAAAACGTTCATGCTTTTCAAAATATGGTCCAATCTGTTCAATTTCCAGATTATCCACATCATCCACATACACAACAGCGTGGGGATTACCCATTGACACGCATGTCATTTTATATTCCTTCCCCAGCACTATAATCTCTTCGTCAACTACCTGTTCTTTTCTTCCATCAACTAGTACAGGAATCTTGTCCGCATTCAGTTCAGGAATACCCATATTGACTTTGACAGTATCAACTTTTCCCCCTTTTAAGAAAAGTTCCAGATATTTAGTCTTACCACAGCTTATAATACTGATGTCTGTCTTGTCGGTCAATCCCTTATCATATACATATTTTGCTACGCAACGGATTCCGTTTCCACACATCTCTGCCCTGCTGCCATCAGCGTTATACATTTCCATTTCAAAATCCGCTTCTTCGGACGGATTGATAAAAATCACACCGTCTCCGCCGACTCCAAAATGTCTGTCGCTAAGCTTACGTACCAGCTCCGGTTTATTTTCCTCCGCTATATCTTGCGTAAAACCGTTTATGTAAATATAATCATTCCCACAGCCATGCATTTTGGTAAACTTCATATTAATAACCTTTATTCCTTTCATGACGTCCGTCTTCAATATTCATTACAGCACTATTATATATTTCATCTATTCAATATGCAATCCTTTCATTAAGATGAATTTTATATGACCAAATTAAGAAGCTCTATTTCAACAATCAGAACT
Source organism: Lachnospiraceae bacterium (assembly GCA_029062885.1). Lineage (GTDB taxonomy): Bacteria > Bacillota > Clostridia > Lachnospirales > Lachnospiraceae > UBA3282. The sequence continues at coordinate 20,086 of JAIDPH010000201.1, read as the reverse complement.
TATTCAACATAAACAAAATAAGGTGCAATTACGCTTGCGACGAGCACCGTTTTTTTTATGTTGAATAAGTTCGTCACTATTGAGAATATTTTCACTCTTTCATCATAGTCAGAATCATCTGCGCAGTTTCCACCATATTAGTACCGCTATCCATACTGCATTTCTGAATATACCTATGCGCCTCTTCTTCAGTCATATTATTACGAATCATCAGCAGCTCTTTTGCCTCTTTAATTAATGCGGTTTCTTTTTCATCCCGCTCCTTAGGCTGCTGTTTTGCGCGTTTTCGTCTCCTGCGGATTGCCTGACACATCATGGAAACCGTATCTACCAACTCATGCACCTTAATTGGCATACAAAGGCAGACTATATTATTATCAAGACAATCGTTCATCACTTTATGAGACACCATCAGCAGCATATCAAAACCCTCCGGAAGGCATTCGTGCAATTCAGAATAAATCATATCCGTCAGTTTGTAGCCACATATGACAATTCCGTCATTTAATTCGTCTGTCTGACTCAATGCCTGCGCACCTGTCGTACATACTGCTGTCACTGAAAAACCATTTTTCATCAGTATACTGCGAATTCCCTTCGCTTCTTCCAGTTTGGGCAAGGCTACAATTATGTTAATCACACGTCCACCTCCTTACTCCAAAGTTTTCACACTTGATTAGAATTTGTTCAGGTATTCATTAATCTCCCACTCTGTCACCTGAGAACGGTAACGATGCCATTCATCTTTTTTGGCGGAAATATATTTTGCAAAGGTGTGTTCGCCCAGAACTTCTTTGATAAGCCCATCCTTTTCCATCTCATAGATTGCTTCAATCAATGTTCCCGGTATTTCATCTATACCGCTTGCCTTCTTCTGTTCATCACTCATCTCAAAGATATTGCAGTCTACGCTTTCAGGCGGCATAATCTTATTTACTATACCGTCAAGTCCTGCTTTTAAGCAGACTGCCAATGCCAGATACGGATTAGCCGATGGGTCCGGACAGCGGAGTTCTATTCTGGTTCCTTTTCCATGCGTTGCGGGAATTCTGATAAGAGGACTTCTGTTGGTTGCACTCCATGCAATATATACAGGAGCCTCAAATCCCGGAACAAGTCTCTTATAAGAGTTAATAAGAGGATTAGTTATGGCTGTCATGCCTTTCATATGCTTCATAATGCCGCCGATAAAATAATATGCCTCTTTACTCAGCCCTAATTTGTCCTTCTCGTCTACAAAAATATTTTTCCCGTTCTTAGATAATGACATATTAATATGCATACCGGAACCGTTTACGCCATATTTCGGCTTAGGCATAAAAGTCGCATGCAATCCATGTCTCTTGGCAATGGTTTTAACCGCCAGCTTAAATGTCATGATATTATCCGCCGTAGCAAGCGCTTCATCATATTGGAAATCAATCTCATGCTGCGCCGGAGCGACCTCGTGATGCGATGCCTCAACAATAAAACCCATTTCTTCCAAGGTCAGAACCATATCGCGTCTGGCATTTTCACCAAAATCTACGGGACCTAAATCGAAATATCCTGCCTGTTCATTTGTATTCGTCGTAGGCATTGCATTTTCATCAGTGTTAAAAAGAAAAAACTCGCATTCCGGTCCTACGTCAAAAACATATCCTAAATCTTCGGCTTCCTTGATAGCTCGTTTCAAAATATAACGCGGGTCACCCTCAAAAGGCTCTCCGTTTGGTCTGTATACGTCGCAAATCAGCCTTGCCACCTTGCCTTGCTGTGGTCTCCACGGAAAAACTTCCAACGTGCCAAAATCAGGATACAGATACATATCTGATTCTTCAATCCTTGCAAACCCTTCTATGGATGAACCGTCAAACATGCACTCGTTATTCAGCGCTCTTTCCAGCTGGCTTACTGTGATTGCCATATTTTTTAAATTCCCGAAAATATCGGTGAACTGAAGACGTATAAATTCTACGTCTTCCTCCTGCACCAGTCTCATAACATCCTGCTTCGTATAATCTCTTCTCATTTCATTCATTCCTTTCTTACTTTTATATATTTCACTATGATTCAAGTAATTTCCTACAGTAAAAAAACGCTCCCAATCTTAATACAATAGGAATCGCGCTCTGCGAAGTTTCTACTGTATTAGATAAGAACGCCTTTGTTCTGTATCAGAATATCATTTTATGCACTTATCTGTCAAGCCGGCTGCATGTGCACTTATATCAGCTTTGGCTAAATGCTATGGTTAGTTTAAATATTTCATAAATGCATCCCTGTTTTGCTTTGGAGCTTCTGCAGGTCTTGAAAGGTCAGCACGTGATTCCAAAGATACCATAATTTCATACAAAACCGGACCCTTTTTATTTTTCATCTCCTCTACTATTCGCTCCAATCCTTCATAGTCGGCCACTCTTTCTGCATATGCGTATCCTGCTGCCTTCGCTATCATTGCAAAATCTGCATATTGACAGCCTGTCGGCATCGCGCCAACAGATTCATGAGCCTGATTATTAATTACGATATGGATATAGTTCTCAGGAGCTTTAGAAGCAATGAACGGCAGCGCGCCCATATGCATCAGGACCGCCCCATCTCCGTCAATGCAGATTACTTTCTTATCAGGTCTTTTTACTGCAATCCCCAAGGCTATCATGGAAGCATGTCCCATTCCTCCCACTGTCATAAATAATGAATCATGATTGCCGTAAATCTTATTACTCTGTTCATACAGTTCTCTGGAAATTTTTCCGGTCGTTGACACTATACAAGTATCTTTTTCGGACAATTCCAAAAGTTTTCCCAGAACCTGCTCACGCACTAAATTATTACCATTATCCCATAAAAATTTCTTATCCGGTTCAAAGGTGTCTTTCTTAACAATAATTGCAAACTGCTGATTTTGTGAAAGCTGCTCTCCTGCCTTCTCCAAAATCCCGGACAATTCTTCACTCGTAGTATTCTTATCCATTACTGCATATGGAACTGCCAATGTATCAAATAATTTACAGGTAACCTTTCCCTGAAATACATGCTGCGGCTCATCCTTAACTCCGGGTTCTCCCCTCCAACCCACAATAAACAGCATAGGAATCCCATACACATCATCATTCGCTAAAGATGCGAGCGGATTTACTGCATTACCTATGCCGGAATTCTGCATATATATGCAGGCAGGTTTTCCAGATGCCAGAAAGGTGCCAACCGCAAGTCCGACAGCGGCTCCTTCATTAGCAGTTACATAATGCTGAAAATGTCCTTCATACAACTGCAATCCGTCACAAAACTGTTTAAGTGTAGAATCCGGCACTCCGGCTATAACATCAATTCCCATTTTCTCAATCTTTGTCAGCAATTCTATAGCTTTCATCTATGTCCTCAAGCTCCTTTACCGTATCAATTTCAATAAGCTGTCCCTGCTGCACAGGTTCAACTGTAAGCGACAGCGATCCTAAACTTCGGTCTACAACATCATCCCAGAATAATTGACTGTTTTCTTCTTTTTTGTAAGCTTTTTCAATCTCTTTCTTTAATATAAGGGCTTCTTTCTGCTTAAAGTAAGCAACTCCGACCATGTTATAAGTATCGGCGCCGCCTTTGCCTACCCTCACGATTTTTCCATCCTTAAGGGTGAATACCCAGTCATCCGAATATCCTGCCTGCATACGCCCATAATAGCAAGAACACGGCAATTCCTTTTTAAAAATAGAATCATCAGCAATATACAAATCCGACTCACAGATAAAGCAATTCCCTTTTTCCAATACATCCCGCGCCGCATAAATAGACGAGATATTATTTTTTGTATTATATTCCACATTTTTAATAAGCTTTACCTGCTTATATTTTGAAGTCAGATATTCAAACTGTTCTCCCAGATAGCCTACGACCACATAAATCTCCTCTACGGGTCTTTTCAGCAGTCCGTCAATAACGGTTTCTATCATAGGTTTTCCATTTACTTTAATCAGCGGTTTGGGTATGGTATTCGTCAAAGGCTGCATTCTGGTTCCCATACCTGCCGCCATTAATATTGCTATTTCTTTCATTCTGCTTTCCTGCTGCTTTCAATAGATATATTATATTTATAATTCATCAATCAACCTGATGATATCCCGAAAAGGCATAAGCTTGGAATCCACTTCCAGTGCACGGTGGTTTTTCAGGATTTCCACTGCTGTCTCCTGCATCGCCGGAAATGCGCTTCTTGTCAGCTGATTGGCATAAATCACAATATTAACCCCCGCTTCTGCCAGCTCTTCTTCCGTAATACTGTTAAAAGAAGTGGGCACTACAACAATCGGTGTATTTTTATCTTTCTGGCGGAATTTTTCACAAAACTCCAGTATCTCATCCGGGCTCTTTCTCCTTGAATGAATCATGATGCCATCCGCACCCGCTTCCACATAGGCAAATGCCCGCTTCAATGCATCCTCCATGCCTCTTTCCAGAATCAGGCTCTCAATGCGGGCGATAATCATAAATTCATCTGTCCTCAATGCCTGTTTCCCCGCACGCAGCTTCGCCGTAAAGTTTTCTATGCTGTCCTGAGTCTGTTCTACCTCCGTACCAAACAGAGAGTTCTTCTTAAGACCCGTCTTATCCTCTATAATTACTGCCGAAACTCCCATCCTCTCCAGAGTACGGATATTATATACAAAATGTTCTACCAGCCCGCCGGTATCACCATCCAGTATAATAGGTTTGGTAGTTACATCCATAACATCATCAATTGTACGGATACGAGAAGACATATCCACCAGTTCTATGTCAGGTTTACCTTTTGCAGTCGAATCGCAAAGGCTTGAAATCCACATAGCATCATACTGATCCAATTCACCATTGCTTTCTACCACTGTCTTTTCCGCAATAAGTCCGGTAAGTCCTGAATGTACCTCCAAAGCTTTAACAATCGGACGCATTCCAAGCAGCTGCCTGAGACGCTTACGCCTAAACTCCGGCATCGCAAGCTTTTCCTTCATACGTTCGTCCATCTTTTTAACTTTCTCATTGTAAGTATAGGGAACTTCAACCAGTTCTCCGCCATATTTTTGAAGACAATCAATTACATTCTCCCGTATGATTGCCTCCGGTCCATCCTTCCAATTATCCCCATGAATCACATAATCCGGTTTTACCTCATCCAAAACGGTATCATACATGACATCATTCTGAACCAATATATGATCTGCCAGATTAGTCTGTCTGACAATGTCTATCCTCTGCTCCATAGAGATAGTAGGAAAACGGTTAAACCTCACCATTGCTTCATCTGCAAGTATACCTACCGTCACCTCGCCATATTGCTTTGCAACATTTAAAATATTTAAATGTCCTTCATGAATTACGTCTGTACAAAAACATGTGTATACTTTTTTCATTTTAATAACCATGCCTTTCCTCAGCCTGCGAGTTTGGGCCATAAGGCACAAACTTGCGGTTGAAAATTTTAATTTTCAACCTTTATCCTCAATATTTCATATATTACATATTGTTTAATATGTTACCGGCAATGTGACACCGCTGTCATGTAATGCTGCCTTAAATACTTCAAAGAAGTCCGCAATATCCTGCTCGTCAATAGCGCCTAACGCACATAAACGGAACATTCCCATATTTTCCACTTTTCCCGGATAAATTGTAAAACCTCTTTCGTAACAAAAATCATGGATTTTTTCAAAATTCCAATTTACATCGTTAGGATAAAGAGCTGCCGCTACCAGACCTGACTGAATATTTTCAGGAATATATATCTTGAAACCAAGCTCCTCAAGACCTTTGCGTATTGCACGAAAAACCCGGCTATGACGTTCCCATTTTGCCGCTTCTCCCTCTTCGAAATATTCTTTCAATGCCTGTCTGGCTGCATAGATAACCTGAACCGGTGGCGTAAAATGCATTTCACCATGAAGCTTGAAATACTCATACTGCATATAGAGATTGCAATAATAAGAGCGCTTGGGATATGACGCCGACGCCTCAATTGCTTCCCTATTCCCTATAATAAATGACAGACCTGTCATTGCCATAATGCCCTTTTGCGCTGATGCCATGCAGAAATCAATATTATCCTTGGCAATATCAATAGGACGCATAGCATAGGTTGATGTGGTATCCACCACGAACAAAGCCTTATATCTATGTACCAAAGCTCCAATTTCGCGTATCGGGTTCAATAACCCCGTTCCGGTTTCATGATGAGTAGTATATACCAACGCAATATCCGGATTTTCCCTCATTACCTCTTCAATCTTATCCAAATCAGCCTGCCTGTCCATGGGTAAACGAAGGTTAATATGCGGGAGCCCATAATATTCGCATATTTCCACCGCCCTGCTGCTGTATGCTCCATTATTTATCACAAGGATTTTCTTATTTTCAGGAAGCAGGGAATTCAGACAGATATCCATGTTTATAGTTCCGGACCCACAAAACAGAACAGCCGTATAAACTGACATATCTCCATGAACGATCTTTACAAGACCTTCTTCAATTTCCCGCATGATTCCCACGAATTCCTTTTCTCTGGGACAGATATCAGGAACCAGTTGTGCTTCCTTTACGGTATCTGTAGTTGTTGCCGGTCCCGGATTCAATAAAACATTTCTCTTTATCATAATCAGTCATACCTTTCTTCTATTCTGCATTCAGATTACTTATGCTCCGATATCTCGACCAGTCTCTGAATAATATACTTAGCGCCGACTTTTCCGCTGCTTCCAACGTTGTAAATATAGGTATCTCTCATGTGTTCCATTGATTCTTTTGAGAACCTGTTATCATTCAGCAGTTTGTCCACAGTCATCCTAATTTGGTCAAGTTCCGTCTCTTCTAAAGAAATTCCGACCTTGTTCCTAAGTTCAATATCAATCGGTACGGTATCAAGTTCCTTGTAATCCGGATTGACTATTTTCATCGGTGTATTAATGAACAACACCGGCTTCAATGTGGAAAAAGCATACTCATATGCAATACTGGACCAGTCTGTAACCAACAGATCCGCCGTATATACTGTGCTATTGGAAGAAAAATCCTTTTGAATATCAATTCCGTCTTTGCCGTATTTCTGTTCCAGTTCATCAAGTCTTGACTCAAAATGGCGTACATATTGCGGATGCGGCCGCACAATTACCTTGTGTCCCGAATCTTTTAATTCATCTAAAATCTGTTCTATGCATGAGTCAAGAATGTTGTCCTTCTGCCATGATGGGGCAATCAAAACAGTCTTTTTCCCTGCGCTGTCATGTTCAGCGGGCAGCTCTGCATAGGCCTTAGTCATATTATCAATAACGCCGGAGCCCCATTCCACGATATTTTTCTCAGGCAGTTTAAATTTCTGCTCTCTTTCCTGAATCTCCGCTTTGTTCTTAGGACCGGAAGCAAAAATCGTGTCAAAGTGGTCCAGTGCATTCTTATGAAATGTCAAATTCGAGCTGTTCACATCATGCGGTACATAAATATATTCTATATTCTTTTTGACATATGACCGTTTTAGCTGAAAATTCTCCAAATCAGGCGTTGTCATCGCCATAATATCCGTTTCCATTTTCATCATAAGGACAATCAGTCTGTTCTCACCAATATAATATGGCTTAAACTGTGTGCTTTCCAGTGCAAAAACATCATCCTCAGGGTCGCTTGTAATATAATGAATAACAATATTGGTACGCCTGATAATCTCCTCAATAATATCTTTATAGTATTTATAAAACCCGTTTTTCTCCGAATAAAATACAATCTTCTTTCCGGATACTGAGAGAAATCTCCTATAATCTTCTTTCTCCTTTTTTCGATAAGGGTTATTATGAGCCTCTTTCTTTTTCGACGTCATGAACTGCTTAGCCTGTCTCAGTTCTTCTTTACTCGCTTCAAGCGCTTCATAATCAATATATTTTTTCGGATTTATCCAGATATTTAACAGCACCAGCTGCAATATCGAAAGGATATTGCTGTAAGTCCAATAAATACCCACGCCTACAGATACAAAAAAGCCCAAATACAAGGATAAACCCACCGAGATAATCATGGTAGAATAACGGTTAAGCGCTCCCTGTTCAGATTGCAGGACATTTATCCTGTTCTGTATATAGCACATCAGGAACGCCGACAAAGCAGCTATTACAGGAATGGCTAAAGTAATACCCAAAGTTTCAATCGGCACTGCCGTCAATTCCGTTCCCCGTTTGATGGCTTCAACCACACCCATTAGCAATGCAAGCTGGACGAAAAGAGGAATCAAATCAGCAAATGGGCTGTATTTTTCCTTTTTGAACAGCTTGTATTGTTCCTCTGATATCATATCGCTGCTGCCACAATACGCAGCCTTGATATGATTTATCTCAGGCTGCATCCGTACCATCTTGATAGAATTCTTCTGTACCCATGCAGACAGCGGTAACAATATGATTTTAGTAATGACCGTAAAAATAAATATGGCAATCCAATAATTATTGCATACTGCATAACAAATATTAATCAGCCATATCAAAGCATCTACTATGACATTCATGATTATTTCCATTTTCCTTCTTATTCGTCAACATCTTTAAATTCTATTTTTTCTTCTTTATTTTCCTCTTTTTTCCTGCCCTTGAACAATCCGAATATTTTATGCCTGAAGATCGTAAATGCAGCTCCCAACGCAATCAACACACCTGCGACGCCCTGAATAATATATGTAACTGCTGAAGGGTCGATATAGGCATGTACCGGAACGGTAAACAGCGTAAAGAAACAACTGAAAAAGTAAGTAAATGAAACTGCTTTGCCAATAATTTTTTTCATGGATATTTTCCTCCGTTTTTTTATTATTAATTTAAAAATATGAATCCACGATTTCTTCAATTAAATCAGGAGTTCCCTCAATCTTCCTAAGCAAATCTTCAATATTGCCAGTATAAGTATAGCCATAATATACATTACTGCTTCCATCTTTATCACCTGTATAGCAAGGAACCGTAGGATAATTCTCATCATACCAACGTATCCATACAGTCCTCTCTCTAATTGAGTCTTCATCATAGTCATGTATCGACTCTCCATATTTTGTATAATCAAGCCCTGCCAGCTCTGCAATAGTGGGTAGGAACTCATTAAATGACACTGGAGCATCGGTAACAGGGGTAACATCATGCGTCTCGCCAGGTTCCTTTATATAGAATATTACCTGCGAGTCACTTACACCGCCATGATCTGCGGTTATAATGATAGCAGCATCATCATATACTCCTAACGACTTTAACTGATTTAAATATTCCTCCACTATTACCATACATCCCTTTGTAGTCTCCTCAAGTGTAGCATCTTCTTTATAAGCGCCAAACTCATTAGTAGTTAAAAGATGAGGTCCCATTAGATGCTGTACGATATAATAGTTGGATTTTTTATCTACACTAAGCCCTTCTTCTATTAACCCCTGATAAAAATCATAATTATTATGATAAACTTTGTTTGCTCTTAGAGAAACAACATCCGCATACTCATCTATATTAGTATAAAAATATGGCTTTACCGACTCAGGGAACATTCTATAAGCAGACATTTTAAACATTGTCTTAAACAGAAGCTTATAAAAAATATCTATTTCATCAGCAGTATTTACCACATTGGACAAAGTGTCATCCAATATCTCAGGGCTATTAAGTCCACACAAAATATTTGTATCCGGTGTATACAAATTTGCCACAAAATTATTATCATGTAATTCATTATAAAAATCAACACTCTTATCATCTTCCCAGATTTTTGCACACCATTCATTAACTGTCAGTTCCGAATCCACTTCATTTCCGGTAAGCATATGCGGAAGCGACGGAAAAGTTCCAAAATAAGTACAATCCATATTACTGTAATAAGTAAAATCATGCAAGAAATCCGTGGAACCGGGATATTCTGCCTGTAGAGGTTCCAAATACTGGTTACTGAACCAATCTAAAACCAATACAATGACATTCTTGTTCGCTGACACTACATACTGGTTTTCACCTGATAGATACCATTTACCTTCCTGATAATGGTATGCGTATTCATCCGCCGTTACCAGAAGTGAAACCAACGCTACCAATTGAATACACAATAAAAAAACCGATATATATTGTAAAATTTTTTTCCAAATATCTTTTTTCCATAAAGCCAGAATAATGACTGCAAGAATTATGACTATCCAGATAACGAGATTAATTATACTCTGAGCCGGAGTTATTTTGTAACCCTCAGGATTCAGTCCCAGAAGATCCAGATTTTTATTTAAAAACATTACCTGAATATATCCGGCTATTGAAATACCGAAAATCACGGATAAAAGAACTCTGTGAAGCTTGTCCGGAAGAAAACCCAGAATCAATGTCAGGATAAATGCAGCCGCCACTGCAAGTACACTCATATATCCTGCAAAATCACCGTATACAAAGTCAAATTCAGCGGCGTTTGCAAAAAAAATCTCTGACGGTCCAAAAATAAACAGCATAAAAGAAAGCAGAAAATTAACAAGAAATGTTATTCCGATTTTCTTTAACATGCTACTTTTCATTTTTATTTTTGCCTCCTAATTTACTAATCAAGTTATTTAACAGGATACTATAAAAAAACTACATTTGCAAATATTTCTTTATCTCATCTGCACTATATGACAATCCAATAATTCTTCTTTATATTCCTCGTTTTTCTATTATTTAAAAAAATGAATCAGCCATTTCTTCAATCATGTCAGGAGCTTCCTCTAGCTTCCTTAGTAAATCTTCAAAATTACCTGTATAAGTATAGCCATAATATACATTACTGTTTCCATCTTTATCGCCCGTATAGCATGGTATTGTAGGATAATCCGAATCAAGCTCACGTATCCATACAGTCCTCTCTCTTTCGGTATCCTCATCGAAGTCATGTATCGACTGTCCATATTGTGTATAATCAAGCCCTGCCAACTCTGCAATAGTGGGCAGGAACTCATTAAATGACACCTGCACATCTGTAATGGGTGTAACTTCATGAGTCTCCCCCGGTTTCTTTATATAGAAAATGACTTGCGGGTCATTTCTACCACCGTGATCGGAGGTTATAATGATAGCAGCATCATCATACACTCCCAGCTCCTTAAGCTGATTTAAATATTCCTCCACTATTACCATACATCCCTTTGTTGTTTCTTCCCGTGTAGCATTTTCTTTATGAGCGCCAAACTCATCTGTCGTTAATTCATGCGGTCCCATCAGATGCTGTACGATAAAATAATTTGATTTCTTATCCGTGTGAAGTCCTTTTTCCAATAAATCACTATAAAAATCATAATTAAGATGACGCATGTCGTTTCCCTTTATTGAAACAATACCCAAATATTCCTCCATATTAGTATAAAAACATGGTTTTACGACTTCCGGAAACATTCGATAGGCAGACATCTTAAACATGGTCTTGAACAGAAGCTTATAAAAAATATCTATTTTATCAGTAGTATATATCACATTAGACAGTCTACCTTCCAATATCTGAGTACTATTAGCCCCACACAAAATATTTGCGTACGGCGTATACAAATTCGCCACATAATTATTGTCATGCAGCTCATTATAAAATCTGACAGTCTTGTCATCTTCCCAAATCTGTGTACACCAATCACTAACTTTCAGACTCGTGTTCACCTCATTGCCGGTAAGCATATGCGCAATCGAAGGATAAGTCCCATAATAAGTACAGTCCATATTGCTGTAATAAGTAAAGTCATGTAAAAAATCCGTGGAACCGGGATATGCCGTCTGCAGAGGTTCCAAATACTGATTACTGAACCAATCTAAAATCAGCACAATAACATTCTTATCTGCAGACACTACATACTGGTCTTCACTGGATAACTGCCATCTCCCCTCCGGATAATGATATGCGTTTTCGTCCGCCGTTACTATAAGCGATATCAGAGCTATCATTTGAATACACAATAGAAATACCGATAAGTATTGTATAAGCTTTTTCCAAATATCTTTTTTCCATAAAGCCAGAATAATGACTGCAAGAATTATGACTATCCAGATAACGAGATTAATTATACTCTGAGCCGGAGTTATTTTGTAACCCTCAGGATTCAGTCCCAGAAGATCCAGATTTTTATTCAAAAACATTACCTGAATATATCCGGCTATTGAAATGCCGAAAATCACGGATAAAAGCACTCTATGGAGCTTGTCCGGAAGAAAAGCCAGAATTAATGTCAGGATAAATGCCGCCGCCACTGCAAATACACTCATATATCCTGCAAAATTGCTATATATAAAATTGAACTCCGCTGAATTTGCAAAAAAAATCTCTGACGGTCCAAAAATAAACAACATAAAAGAAAGTAGAAAATTGACAAGAAATGTTATTCCGATTTTCTTTATAATGTCCTTTTTCATTATTCTAATACCTTTCAAAATAAATAATTAAATCATTTAACAGAATACTACAAAAAGGCTCAATTTGCAAACATTTCTTGTATCTATATTGTATCAATATTATGCCGCTAAAAACATTCCCCTGTCATAATCTTAACGTCAGCCACATAAACTGATAAAAAGATTTTCTATGAGGATATTTTATGAGTTCCAAAACCAAAATTGTTGTACTTCATCTAAAAGAATTAATATATACCGGAATCTTTGCTGTGCTCGGTATCCTTTTAATCATTTTGCTCGTTATCATGTTTCTGCCGAAAAATGAGAAGAAGAACGCTGTCACAACAATGACGCAAACGTCAACCAATACCTATATCCCCGGCGTATACACGACTTCTTTGATTTTGAACGATAACGTAGTGGAGATAGAAGTTACTGTTGATGAGCAAAGCATTAACTCCATACGGCTCGTGAATCTGGATGAAGCAGTTACGACGATGTATCCTCTGATTCAGCCTTCATTTGAAAGCCTTGCAAGTCAAATCATCGTCAACCAGAGTCTGGATGGTATTACATATCCCGATGACAGCAAATACACCTCCATGATTCTGTTAAATGCCATAAGCGCATCAGTGGAAAAAGCTATCGATCCTGAAGATGCGGTACAGCTGGACTTTGATGAGTCCAAAGAACAGCATTAAAGTTCATCTATCTGCTTCAGCCATAACTCTCCGCAGGCGTCTGACGGCATACGCAAATCGCCTCTTGGTGAAAGCGCAACGCTGCCGACTTTGGGACCGTCCGGCAGACAGGAACGCTTGAATTGCTGAGTAAAGAATCTGCGATAGAAGGTCTTCAGCCATTTTAAGATTTCTTCGTCTGTATACTGACCGGCGAAAGATATTACTGCAATACGGTATATTTTCGCCGGTTCAAAACCGCAGCGCAGCATATAGTATAAAAAGAAATCATGTAATTCGTAAGGTCCGACTATGTCTTCTGTTTTCTGTGCAATAGCGCCATCCACAGGTGGCAAAAGCTCCGGACTGACAGGCGTGTCAAGTATATCGCAGAGTATTTTTTCCATCGCCTCATTACCGCAGGTATCGGCATAATACTGAACAAGATGACGTACCAATGTCTTAGGAACTCCGCTGTTGACTCCATACATGGACATATGGTCTCCATTATATGTCGCCCAGCCAAGTGCAAGCTCAGACATATCGCCTGTTCCAATCACAAGTCCGTTCGTTTGATTGGCAATATCCATCAAAATCTGTGTACGTTCCCTTGCCTGTCCATTCTCATAAGTAACATCCTTGTTATCCATATCCTGCCCAATATCACGAAAATGAACGGTAACAGCTTCTTTAATATCTATTTCCCTTAAATCCGTACCCAGCTCTTTTACAAGCTTACACGCATTCTCATAGGTTCTGTCTGTTGTTCCAAAACAGGGCATAGTGACAGATACGATGTTTTTTCTGTCAAGTCCAAGCATATCAAAAGCACGCACGGTAACGAGCAGCGCCAATGTAGAATCCAGACCACCCGAAACACCGATAACAGCAGATTTCAAACCTGTATGCTCATATCGCTTTTTCAGACCGTATGACTGAATAGAGAGAATCTCATCGCACCTCTTATCCCTCGTTTCTTTTACAACCGGAACAAAAGGAGTTGCACTGAAAGTACGTTCCAGCTTTGTATCTTCTTCGTCCAGATGAAAGGTAATTATTCTATAGTTTTCTTTATTTATTGATTGATAAGTTGTCATTCTGCGTCTATCATGAGTAAGGCGGTGAATATCAATATCGGCATATATTGTTTCGGCATTAAATCGTTTCGATTCCGCCAGTATAGTACCGTTCTCCGCAATCATATTATGGCCGCCAAACACCAGATCCTGTGTAGATTCTCCTTCTCCCGCAGAAGAATATATATAGCCTGCAATCAGTTTGGCGCTCGCAGACTTAACCAACATCTCCCGATATGTGTCTTTCCCAACAGTTTCATTAGACGCCGATAGATTCACAAGCACGCTCGCACCTGCCATTGCATGAGATATTCCGGGAGAATTAGGCGTCCAGACATCCTCACATATTTCACAGGCAGCCACAAGCCCTTCCATGCAATCCGCCTGAAACAGAATGTTCGTGCCAAAAGGTATTTCATCATCATCAAGTCTATATGTCTCAGGAATGCAATTCCCCGGCGTAAAGTATCGTGTCTCATAGAACTCAGCATATGCAGGAATGAATCTTTTAGGAATCAACGCCAACACCTCGCCATCCTGAATCGCCGCTGCCACGTTATAAAGCTTATGGTCTTTTACCATCGGCAGTCCCACGAATACCAACGCATCATTCCCGGCCGATTCACCCGCTATTACCCTAAGCTGTTCTTTTGCCTCACATAAAAGCAGCTCTTGGAGAAATAAATCCCCGCAGGAATATCCGGTAATACATAATTCCGGAAATACGATAATCTTCGCTCCATTATCTACCGCCTTCTCCATGCATAAGCAAATCTGCTGCCTGTTATAGATTGGATCCGCTACCTTTATTTTCGGTGTAACCGCTGCCACTTTCACAAAACCATGCTTCATATCTCTGACTGTACTCCTTTTCAAATAATCAAAACCTTTTATTATACTTGCTTTTCAGACCTTTTGTGCTGCTCACGCGCTATGACATAGATTCTCTCACTTTCCGTTGTCACCTCGCCGTGTGTATCCGCATCCTGCGCTGTGATAAATGCCATACCGGCTTTTTCAACCAGAGACTTCATCTGCTCCAGTGAGTATCCACGCTGATAATGAGTCTCGCTAAACCTTTTAAAGCTATTCTCTCCACTATCATTCTTGACAAAAATAGTCAAATCATACTCATTTATTTCATCTTCCGGATGATAATAATTCTCCCATATAAAGCTGCAATCTTCCCGATTCTCAGCTATAGTTGTGTCTCCAATCACTACCTCATATTTATAGACCGTATTAAAATCAAATATAAACAATCCGCCCGGATAGAGATAATTATCCACCAGCTTAAATGTCGTAAGCAGGTCTTCCTCGCTAAGCAGATAATTCAGAGAATCACATACACTGATTATGGCGCCTACAGTGCCATATAGTTCAAATTCCCGCATATCCTGCAATAGATAGAGAATATCATGTCCCGAACGCTGTCTTTTCTCCATGGCAATCTGCAGCATTTCCTGTGAATTATCTATCCCTATCATATCATAGCCCTTTGCCGCCATAAGTTCCGTCAACGCTCCGGTTCCGCAGCCCAAATCCAGAATGGTATTTCTCTCCTGCCTGAGTTTATCTCCATCTGCCTCATCTTTTGCCATACAATCTTCGGTTTTGTAACGATGCAGCAAAGTAATGATATATTCACACCACTCCTCATAAGGTGTTTCCTCCATAAATGTATCATAAACCCCGGCAAAATCCGTGTATGCTTCCATTGCTCTACATCCCTTCATATTACACGAAATTCTATGAATCAGAGTTTTGGCGAAATGAATAAAATAAGGGGTGACTTGCAGAAATATTTATATTTCTTTTGCATCGGAACCCCGTTTTTATTCATTTTGCCCAAACTCGTAATTATGAAATATAGTTCCTATCCAAAAAGTCAGGCCTCTGCCTGACTTTTTTAGATGTGGCTCCCATTGGGGACACTTCTATTATCCTAACAATGCTCCCAGTAATCCATACGAAACAACCGACATGATGACAGTTGCTATGGCAATTCCGAGAAGTTCTGCCAAAATCGCTTTTTTGAAATCAATATCAAGAAGCGCCGCAATAAGCGAACCCGTCCATGCTCCCGTTCCCGGAAGAGGAATACCAACGAATAAAACAAGTCCCCAAAATTCATATTTCTTAATGGAATCGCTCTTGCTCATCGCCCTTGATTCCAGTTTTTCAATTAATCCTTTGAAAATTTTAACCTTCTTGAGCAATTTAAATATTTGTTTGATAAAAAGTAAAATAAACGGAATCGGTATGATATTACCGACAATACAAATCGGAACTGCCGTTGTAATCGGCACTCCAATCAAAGATGCCGCAAGCAGCCCGCCCCTCAGTTCCAGAATCGGTACCATGGAAATGAAAAAAATAACAAACTCTTTTGATACATATTGTCCTAACGTATTTGCAAACCAAATCGCCAAACTATCCATGAATGATTACTCCTCTAATTTAATTATACAATATCTCCTTAAGCGCAGAAAATAAAGCATCCATCTGCTCATCTGTTCCGATTGTTATCCTCAGATAATTGTCAATCCTAGCTTTATTCCAATATCTGACATATATGTCATGTTCTTTTAGCTTATCAAAAATCTCTTGTGCCTTAACTCTTTCATGCGCTGCAAATATAAAATTAGCACAAGATTTCGGAAAAGTAAACCCAAGCGCACTCAGTTCCTTCTCAGTCCTTTCTCTCGTAGCTATGATTTTTCTGCAAATCTCCTTAAAATAGGCGTCATCCTTAACTGCCTCAGCCCCAATCGCAAGTGCCATACGATTCATAGTATATGAATTGACAGAATATTTTACATCATTCAAACACTGAATCAGCTTCTCATTACCAATAGCATACCCAATACGTGAACCCGCCATAGCCCTTGATTTAGAAAAAGTCTGCACAATCAGAAGATTATCATACTTCGGAATCAAATCAATACAACTCTTTCCACCGAAATCTATATAAGCCTCATCAATAATAACAACAACATCCTGATTGGAACTGATAATTTCCTCAATCTCGTCCACTCCCATCAAAATACCCGTAGGCGCATTGGGATTCGGGAAAATCACACCGCCATTTTCACACATATAGTCTTCTTTACGAATGCAGAAATTATCATCAAGCGGCTTAACCTCATAAGGAATCCTGTAAACATCCGCCCATACGTCATAAAAAGAATAAGTTATATCCGGGAAAAAAATCGGCTTAGTTGAATTAAAAAATGTTAAAAAAGCCATCGACAGCACGTCATCCGAGCCGACACCGACAAAAATCTGCTCCTCTTTTACATGATAATACTTCGCAAGTTCGGAAACCAGCGAAGTTTTTTCCGGAAATTCCGGATAGAGCCGCAAATCATTACATTCCATCTCCCGCAGTTTCTTTTCAACCATAGGAGCGGGCGGATACGGACACTCATTGGTATTTAATTTGATTATGCCCTTTTTTTGCGGCTGTTCTCCCGGTACATAAGGCTCTACTTTTCTAACATTATCTTCCCACTTCATCTATCTATCCCTTTTCCACTCTGACGCAAGCTTTCCATACTCATCAGCCTGCTCCTTATTACCTGCAAGTCTGTAACACTCTGCAAGTCCGTTAAGAGGAATATCCCCACCGCTGTGTATATTGAGAATACTCTCTGTTTCATACGCACCATTATAATACCAAATTATCGCCTCATCAAGCTCGTTATGTTCCATAAAATACTGCCCCAGCTCGCAGCATATTTCTGCGCAGCCGTCACACGCTACAACCTTAAGCGCATACTTAAAGAATTTTGCCGTATCCTGTCTAATCCTTGCAGCACGCGCCACTACGCAGGCTGCCTCCTTAATCTCATCTAATGACCTCTCTGTATCCAGACATGAAGCTTCAAAAAAAGGTTCGGCTGCAAGAAAATCCTGATCCTCACCAGACACAAAAAGTTCTTTCACATAAATATTATGAAGCCGCTTTGATATACGCTCACCTGTAGATACCATTCGCTCAAAAGAAGCAAAGTCTCTATCCTTATGGTTGTTTTCAGGCATATGCGTAATAGTGACATCGCTGTCATATATGACCGGTTCCAGAATCACCTGCTCATGAATAGGTTCCGTCCATGTAAAAGTCCTCAGCCTTTTAAAAAGCTTAGGACGCAATTCTTTATCATAATTATAGATTGTTCCAAAGGAAAGTTGATTTGCATAATACATCTGTACAATGTCAATCTGCGGAAGCAAAGTTTCTTTCAGCTTCCTGAAAGCTCCCCTGTTTTCTTCATCCAATACCTCATCCGCATCTGCGGAATAAATGTACTCCATTCCTGCCTTTGAGAAGGCAAAATTCCTGGCAGCGGAAAAATCATTCACCCACTCAAAGTCATAGAGTTTATCCGTATACTGCGCTGCAATTTCCTTCGTTCTGTCGGTAGAGCCGGTATCCACAATAATTATTTCATCCATGAGGTCCGCAACACTATTAAGACATCTTGCAAGCAACCTTTCTTCATTTTTCACAATCATACACAGGCTTATAGTAATCATACATACCTCTATTTATATCACTGTTACTGCTCAAATGCTTTTTGTATCATCTGATATGCCCTGTCGCGAATCTCCGCACTAAAGAATCCCATTGACTGATCCGGAAGTTCACTGCCCTCCGTACCGAGTTCAGCTCTGTTGCGATAATAAAATCCGATGCAATGTAAAGTATAATGATATATAGTCTTTACTTTCGCTCCCCTCTGCGTGGCTGTATGGGATTCCTCCCTTGTTTCTATGTGCTCAATATCAGAGAGCCTAACAAGATTTACCAATGGGCTGCCGCCTCTCATATAAGCAAAATGTTCTGTTACGATTACGCTTGCCGGCGTATGGTTTGTCTTGGGTCCTACCATTTCAAAATCCAACTGTGAATCAGCCTTTCCAGATACTTCCAGCATTTCTTTACCAAGCTGCTCTTTTTCTGCATCTTGGAGCTTCATAGATTTCACAGCCTTACCAATTCCTCTCGTCATACGTCCTCCGCTAGTACCCGGAAGCAAACAAAGAGCAAAGCATCCTACGGCGAATATACCTAAAAAAACACCTGCAGCAAAGACTTCAAGCGCTTCCTGCATCGGAGCTCCATTCAAAAGAGTCGCGCCGCCAAACAGCACGCCTAATACAATAGCTGTAATCGGTAAAGTCACCAGTAAAGTTTTTTTCAACACCTTCTTGCGGTATATGCCCATCCATCTTTTTTCCTGTTGCAGCCATTTTTCATAATTCGATTCCATCTTACGTTCTCCTTTTATATCTAATTAATATCTATACAGAAACATCTACGCTTGCTCCCTCTACTTCTATTGGAGCTTCTGTCGTCTGCACGGGTACTTCGACTCCTCCAAGTTCCAGCGAAACAGCGCCGGAGTTACTTGTATCACCTGTAACATTGGCACTGCCCGCACCGTTCATAGCTGCCTGCTTTTCTTTTGCCAGCTGTTCAAACAGAGCCTTGAGATACTTCATATCAGCCTCAATAATCTCACGAAGTTCATCAGCTCTATGCTGCTTCTTTAACCGTTCAACATCTTCAGGATCCATATTAGTATGAACTGCACCCAAAAACTCATCGGCAAGTTCTTTCATAGATTCTCTCATGGTTTCCTCCATAGTCTCTTCCATAGTTTCTTCCATGAGTTCCCTAAGTTCCTGCTCCATCTCACGTAATTTTTCTTTATTTGCTTCAGCTTCCTGCTCTTCATCGGTCTTCTCGCTGTCCGAAGTCTCTTTCTCTTCCTCTACAGCATCGTCCGTATAAACGCCTGTTTTCTCTGCGCGTTCTTCTTCATCTATATGTTTCTTTCGTTTTTTAGCAATACGTACCATTTTCTCCGCGTGGATAATTGCGTTTTTCAGCTCATTGTCATCATATTCGCTGCTTCTGAGTTTTCTCTTCAGAGTCGCAACCATCCTACGCGCCTTACCGACTGTCTGCTGTGCC
>JAIDPH010000200.1 GCA_029062885.1 Lachnospiraceae bacterium | reverse complement strand
GGAAACAGCAGCTTAAAAACCGTATGCAGTATGGCGAACTCTACCACAGGAATTTCTACAGGGAAGTTACAGAGAAAAATCGGGTGCATTATGAGTATTACAACTTGGGAATGACAGAGAATGTGCCGGAGGATTATACGGAAATCTCCTTTGTATGCTTGAGGGAAGATGGCTGTCTTGAACTTCCTGCCACCGTGGAAACAGCCTGTCGGACAGCGGCAAGGAAAGTACCGGGGTTAGAAGGATTCCACTTCCACACATTAAGACACACCTATACAACGAACATGTTATCAAATAGGGCACGTCAGAAAGATGTGCAGGAACTTTTAGGACACTCGGACGTAAGCACCACCATGAATGTTTATGCACACGCTACACGGGAGGCAAAGCGGGAATCTGCAAAGCTCTTGGATAAGGTTGTGGGAATGAATTAAAACTGGATAAGAAAAACTATCCCTTGTAACCTGCCCATAAGGGCAAAAACAAGGGAAAAGGATACATATTTTGAGGCTGGCATAGCGCAAAGCCTTGAAAATAGGGGAAACTTATGGAAAAAGCTTACAAACCGAAATTTGACGAGGAGAAAAATTGGATAATAAAATGGAAATTATGAGAATATTTTTGAAAATAATTATGTGGGTGTTGATTGTAGAATTTGGGTGTAATTTTGTTATGCAAACAGTTAGCTATTCCTTTTATAAGGGGGCAAAGAAAGTGACAGATATTACATCTGTACCTCAGTATATTCAAATAACAGATGAGCTAACGGGCTATGGGTATAATCTTGAAGCAAACAGTGACAAGGTGATTTTATTCTTTGGAGGTTCAAATTATATCGCATATAATTCTGTTGGAAAATATGCAGACAGGTTTTCCTATCCGTTTTTGGCGGTTGATTATTATGGAACGCAGGATAGCAAAGGAAAAATGAATTTACAAACAATGAAGAAATCAGCCATGGAATTGTATGACTGGGCACAAAAGCAGTATCCACAGGCAGAAATTGTTATTATGGGACATAGTTATGGCGTTGGTATGGCTGCATATCTTGCAAATGTGAGACAATGCAAAACATTGGTATTGGCGGCTGGTTATAGAGATATTTCTGATTTATATAATAAAATGATACCGATATTCTGGGGACCTTTTAAAGTTTTTATTTCAAACAATATTAAGACAGCTGAATATGCTAAAAACGTAACTGCTTCAGTGTATGTAATTGGTTCAAAATCAGATAAAACATTAAGTGCATCATTACAGGAGAAATTGTCGGATTGCTTTGAAAATTCTGAGTTGAAAATATTTGATGATATTGCGCACGAAGAATATTTCATTTCAGAAGATGTTGTTAAATATATAAATAGCGTAATTGAATAAATTTCAGATTTGTAAGAAAAATAAAGTTTAAGTATGTGTGAGGCAAAAGAAATGATTATATTTATTCAGTGTGTGTTGTGTTGTTTGTTTTTTACATTAGCAATTCCACCGGCACAATATAAAGATCCTATCAATATGACTATGTCTTATCCGCCTAAAATCAGACAAAGAGTGGAAGAATTACCACAATATAAAGAAACAATTAAGCAAAAAGAAAAAGTTCATGTAGGCAAAAAAGTATTTGGGCTGATATTTTTTGTGGTTGTTTTATCTGGCGTTGCCTATTCAAGCATTAATGGTGTTAGTTGAATCACCTATCAAAGATTTTTTTCACGACTCTCATTATTACTATGTTTTGCAGTTGGAATAATTCAGGGATTGTTTGAAGAAGGTGGATACTACCTTGTATTTAGAACAATGCTAAAAAAAGAAAAATCTAAGGAAACACCGATTGTATTTGGATTAGGGCGTAGTGGCTTACATACGATATTTGATGTTGGAACAATTTTTGCTACTCGTATGAGTATTTTTGGTTGTTTAATTGCTGTTGTTGGAAGAATTTTGAGCTCCGGAGCGTTGATGGGACTAACCTTGATAGAGTCTAGCAAATCCCTGTTTGCAAAGTAAGTGATTAATTCCGATTTGTCGAAACAACTATTACCACAATCACAACAGAATAGTTACACAGCGTTGGGGTG
>JAIDPH010000020.1 GCA_029062885.1 Lachnospiraceae bacterium | reverse complement strand
TTGTATTGCCTTTGTCCAGCTCCTGCCTGTATCTTTGCCTTCTTTCATTACATAACTGCTCTGTGTGGTCAATAAAATCCTCCCACTCATCTTCATCCTGAATATAGCTTATTCCCTCTTTATCCTGATAAGGATACAAGCTCATAGTGGAAGAATCAAACAGATACGCCGTTCCATTTCCAGCGATCTGATTCAACAGTGATTTCAGGGTATTGGTCTTACCTTTTCCGGTCTCACCGATAATTACAAACGGCGACTGCTGACGGGTAAATCCCGCTTTGGTAACGGATTCGATCTCAAGACCCAGCGCCAGATCAAAAGCTTCCCTTCCATCCTCAAAATCTGAAAGCATATGGAAAGCGAACTGTTCCGGAAGCACCGGTATTCTGGGCGCACGCCTGTCAGGGTATTTCGCTGCTATCTTCTGAATCAAGCTTTTAAGTCTGCTGTTATACTCTACATCGCTTGAAAACTTCACCATGGTATAAATCTGCATAATATTTACATTGACCGTCTTAATCAGCGCCCTTCCCCTGATCTCAGGAAGTTCATAATCACTCTTACCGACCAATGTATGAGCTTCCGAACGGTCAAAAAGATATCCGGCGATCTTGATCTTAAAATTATTCAGGATGGAATACTTAACGCCGTTTACTCTTGTAGCGGTTATGATCAAAAAGATTCCCAGTCCTGCGCCGTCTCTTGACAGCTTGGTAAAGAAGTCCTCCGCATCCGTTCCCAATTCGCGCACCACGTCAAAATTATCAACGACAATCACGATGGCTTTCAGATGTTCCTCGCTGGTCTGATTATATACGGTAAAATTCTGCACCATTTTTTCAGCAAAAAGTTTCTTTCTGCGGGATACCTCATCCTGTATGATATTGATAAACTTCCCAAGTTTCTCCGTATCATCATACAGAATATAATCCGCCGTATGGGGCAGGGCGTTTAAAGGAATCAACGCGCTGTTGCCAAGATCAAGGATATAAAAATTCAGATCCTCCACCTGATTCTGCAGCGCAAGGCTGATGACTGCCGTCATTAAGAAAATAGTCTTTCCGTATCCTGATGATGACATAAATACAATATTTCCCTCTTTTGCCAGATCGGCACAATACTCCCTCTGCTGCTGTTCTTCGGGAATGTCAATGACGCCCAGCGGAATATTCAGCTTAACAAAGGCCGTTCTGTCATATGCGGATGTCTTCTTCCATGCTTCATCCTCTGTAACTGCGCTTAGAGGGCTTTCCATGATATACGGAAGGGAAGGAAGCCAAGGTTTTCTCACACCTTCCACGCCCTCTTTTTCAAAGAGTTCCTTAAGATAATCAATCGTAACATCCAGCTGTGTAGCTTTCATGCTGCCTTCCTCTTCACCACCGCTTAGATCTTCATTAAGAAGCATCCCCTGTCCCAGATCATTGACCAGATATACCCTGTTATCCTTCGCCTTCTTTGCGCCGCCTTCTTCATATTCCGCACCGCTCCACGCCGACTGGAACAATTCATATATCTCGTTATTGCCCACCTGAAGGTAGGCACGTCCCGCCTGGGTGATAAAGGCAGCGTCCGGCGTCTTGATGATCTCCCGGCTGTCGCCCTCATTCTGCACCTTTAGTGCCAGTTTAAATTTGGAGTTGGTCCAGATCTGGTCATTTACCACGCCTGTCGGCTTCTGTGTTGCAAGGATCAGATGTATACCCAGGCTTCGGCCGATTCGCGCCGTGGAAACAAGCTCGTCCATAAAATCAGGCTGTTCCTTTTTCAGCTCCGCAAACTCGTCACTGATCAGAAAAAGATGGGGAATGGGTTCCTCCACTTCTCCATTTTTATACAGCTTATTATATGCATTGATATGATTCACATTGTTCTGTCCAAAGATCCTCTGACGTCTTGCAAGCTCGCTCTTGATGGATGCCATCGCTCTCTGGCTTTCACTTCCGTCAAGGTTGGTGATGGTTCCTAACAGATGGGGAAGATCCTTGAAAAGTCCTGCCATTCCGCCGCCCTTATAGTCAATCAAAAGAAATCCCACTTCATAGGGGTGGAAATTAACCGCCAGAGACAGAATATAGGACTGTACGATTTCCGATTTACCGGAACCGGTTGTTCCTGCCACAAGACCGTGGGGTCCATGGGCTTTTTCATGGAGATTCAGATAGACAATATCATTCTCAGCCCTTACGCCTAAGGGAACCGCAAGGGACTTATGGGACTGGTTCTGGATCCATCTTTGCTCCGAACGCAGTTCGGAAGGTTTTTTCACCCCGTACATCTCAAAGAAAGTGATGCTTTCGGGTATTTTGGAGGTAACGCCTGTCTCATGGATCAAAACGCTCAGATTCCTTGCCATCCATTCAGGATTGCAGTCACCTACATGGTTCAGCGTAAACCGCTTATTCACTACCCTGTTTTCATTCAGGAGCAAAGACGCTTCCTTGGAATCGTGTATCTCCACGATGGTTCCGATGATCTCCGGAAGATTCCCCCGCAGATAACTGGTATAGATCACAGAGAATCCAAGCTCCTTGCCTGATTTATTCAGATACTCCATAATGGAGTGATCCATAATCAGTTTCGGTTCATCAATAATGAACACAAAGTGAGGCAGAAACATTGACTGCTTATTGCTTTCCTCAATCTTCAGCTTTCTGTCCTTTAAGATCTGGAAGAGACTTCCCAGCACCTGATCACGCATCTGCTCGGAATTAATGTCCCCGGACATGTTCAGGCTCTTAATGGTAAGATGGGGATACCATCTCATCCACCGGAATGCTTCGTTATTTTTTTTATTGTGAATGATAACGATCTGCAGGTCATGATAACTCTGCTGAAATGTCAGCTGCGCCACAATCAGGTTTAACTGCTCCAGTATGATTGCCTTCTCTCCCACAAGACCAAGATGCGCATTCCGCAGATTGACGGCAACCGCTTTCTCTTCGATATAGGAAAACTGCTCTCCAAGTATCTTCGCCTTTTGATCAAGCTCATCCTCTTCCATTTTCAATTCATCATAATGATAGTTGATGGAATAGCTTGCCTTCTCCCTGCATTTGCCAAGGGATATTTCAAGGAAATCGTCATCCTCCGCACTGCGCTCATAGATACGGCTGCTGTAATTGCATATCATCTTCTCGATCTCCGCCATATCAGGATAATTATAATGGTCGGCATCAATTTCCTCCTGATGCAGCTTATGTAATTCTTTCCGCTTCCTCAACAGATAGTCCCTGTATAAATCTTCTCTGGCTTCATTCTTCCGTTTACATTCTTTCTTGTTGTTAATGTAACCCGTAATGGAAAAGATCAGTGTCATGAGCGTTGACGCAACAGACATCAGGACAAAAATACCTCTTTTCATTACTATGGCAATCGCTATGGTGATGCCAAGCATAATGACCGGAGGTACAATCGTCTGGACCAGACTTCCTTTCGGCATAGATGCCTCTGCCGGCGGGTTGGCGATCTCAACCTTATCATCCGGTGCATGCATGATCAGCCGGGGAGATCTGGTATAACTCGGAAAATCTTCAAAAGGCTTTCCGCCGGGATCACATTCCGCAAGGGATACCTTTACAGCGTCCATATCCGCAAAGATTTCGATGTATCCATGATAATAAACAATCAATGCTGATCCGATCAGGAGCTGATCCCCTGCGGTCAGCATGATTTCCTGCCCGTCACGATCATCAGATAATTCCTTACGGTTAAAATACAGTCTGTTATCTGAAGCGGCTCCGTATATCGTCAGTTTTCCCTGCTCTACGGATAATGTTATTTCCAGACCCTCTATGCATATATCCGCATCTCTGTCAGAAATGGCAAATACGCCCTGATGTTCATACCGATGTGGCAAATCCGGCATATATAATATTTTCTGCCCGTCTCCTCTTTCTACCCACTGATAAGCTTCCATGCCGCCAACCTGATAGTTCCATCCCTGATATGTAACGGTATCCTGAACAGGTATCTGGTCATAACTATTTTTTGCTGTTATCAAAATGTAATCCACCGCTAACCTCCACATTGCGCTTTATTCTTCTGTAAATGATGAAAATTCTTCCCTCAATGGTTCCAGTTTATTGTCGATTTCCTGTAACAGTTGGTTCTTCTCCTGTCCGGATAAAGAAGGATCCGTCTCGATCACCGCTTTTTTCTTAAGGTATGCATAGTAAAGAAGCTGATTGCTCGATTCCAGCATGGCGATATCAATAGCTTTGTCCGTATCCAGACGATTGATATAGATCCAATACTCCATGATCCTTTCATTTCCATTCAGGGTAATCGTGTTCAGGATGTTTCTCATGCTTTCTTCGCTAAAGCTTTCACATCTGACACAGGCATATGACAGAATATATTTCTGATAGGTATCCATCCTATCTACTTCCACAGGAGCCATTGCCTCTACGATACTGTTGTAATCCGATTGCAGATATGCCCCGTATGCAGCCATGACAGCCTTGTCATAAGGCTGTACCCATATGAGCAGATAGGCAAGGAGCGCCGCGCCTGCCGCCAGCAGTACGCCTGTGATTCCCAATGCCGCTTTCCTTCCGCTGTTTCCTGCTTTTGATACCTCCACAAAGCGGTCCTCGCGGTCTTTTCTGTAGCGGAAATATTCCTCATGGAGCTGATCTGCGATCTGCCCCACATCTTCACAATCCACAATCCTGCCTAAAAACTTATCCTCCTTCAGAAGTACCTGACCGCCTTTGTCATAGTCCTCAAACTTATATTTCTTTACCAGAGTGCATCCGATCAGGGATTTATATTCCTTTAAAAATTCCTCTTTGGAATACTCCTTCTCCGCGCCATAGACGTCTCTTGCCTTGACAAATACCCTGCCCTGAATGTCATAATACAGGTTCTCAGGCGCCAGAGTAAATTGGTACAGCTCCGCCGTCTTTTGCAATTTCCCCGCATCTATCAGGGCGGATATCATCAGTTCCCTCTTCTCCCGGCGGATCTCGGTCCATGGAAAGACATGACTGATATCATAACTAAAGATCAGATCCTCCTGATCCTCTTCCACGGAACAATTCAAAAATCCTTCCTGTGGTCTGCTAAGCTTCTTAAGCTCAAAGTCATTGGATACGGAAAACTGTGATCTTCTGACGCTTTCAACAATGTTCTTCTCCTCCGGGATATATCCGGATTTCTGGTATTTTTTCTTTTTGTACATAAATGCTCCTTATTTGCCAGCAGTTTTGGTATAGTTCTGGCAGTTTTTATCTAAGTTATAGTCTTATTCTACTACTGTTTAAGTTTTTATCTAAGTTATAGTCTTGTTTTACTGCTGATTAAGTTTTTACTCCTAATTCCTTACATATTTCCAGTAGGAAAATTGCTCAATCATTACGATCTTCTCCTTTATGTAGTCCGGCTGGAATTCACATAAAGAGAGTTCACATTCCATATATAAATC
Source organism: Lachnospiraceae bacterium (assembly GCA_029062885.1). Lineage (GTDB taxonomy): Bacteria > Bacillota > Clostridia > Lachnospirales > Lachnospiraceae > UBA3282. Next base: position 11,884 of record JAIDPH010000020.1, on the reverse strand, counting down.
ATTTTTCAAATCATAGTGTTCTGCCACAGTGTACTGGATTTCAGAAACCACATTTTCTTTCCATAAAAGATTTCCATTCCCTGTTATCTATTTCATCCAGCAGCCTGAAAATTTCCTATCTTTTTTCTTCTGAAAATTCCCTTAGCATTCCGCGATTACGCTCCTTTGCACTGTGTTTTATTCTTACATAAGTGCTGAAAATCTTTCTTCAACGATTGCCGTCTTTGTTCCATCAGTTTTTGTATTAATATCCGTAACCCTCCTCAACGCTCAGATAAAGGCTAATCCAGCATTCCCACGTATATGGATCCAACTCATATCCATTACAATAATAGCTGTCCGCTTCGGTAAATATGCCGTCCCTGTCCTCATCCACCCGGATAAAACTATCTTTCAAAACGACTCCTGTATCATAAATATCATCGCGGATCTCATAATATAAATAAGATTCCATCCCCGTTTCTTCATCCAAGGTGTGCTCCAAAACCCCCGGATAATAATACGCTGCCATGAATTTTACCCCTGTTCCTTCATAGATGCTCTCAAATTCTTCCCCATTGATCTTTACCGCCATCCTTCTTTCCTCGCCATCCATTGCATAATAAAGAAAAAGGATCTGTTTAACATGTCTTTTATAATGATCGCCGCCTATTCGCTCTATGCGGTAAGGGCGGTAAGGGTAATATGTTCTCATCAGAGCGTCATAACTGTCGTTCTGTATCCGTCCACGCACACAGTCTGCAGCCAGACGATATGCCGCTACCATTTCATCTTTATATTCCCTTTCATCAATCAGCGAAAACACATCCGTGTAAATCAGACTGTACATACAGACAGCAGTATATTTTCCACCCTCTTCCGGTTTTATGACTGCAGCAATAACATCCCTGTCCATATTCATGTCATTCTCTCTCCTTAGGAACAGATACTCATATTCCTCCCCATCCACCTCTACCGGCAGGGAATATCGAGCAAAAAAGAATCCTCCCACCTTACCTCCTTCTACCCCTTCTATCCTGCTTGCTGCCTCAAATTCCCATACAATGCCGCTATGCACACGCATTTTAGGCAGATGGTTTTCCAGTCCATCCGGCAGATACGCCTTAAAGTCTATCCCTTCATATCCTTCCAGACGATACCCCTCATGCCAGGTATAATCCCCGTTCTCTTTCCCTGCAACGATATATTCCAAATAGCTGTTTTCCAGTAAATTATATCCCAACGTATAGTATGTTTCGTCTTTTTCGTATCTTCTGGATAAGAGATCGCACCCTTCACCACACCGCACCAGGGCCCATCCCATATACAGATAATAATCCCCCTCATAATACAGGCTTTCCAGCCCAAGTTCTCCAAGCGGCTGACAGAAGCACAATACCGGTTCCCCGTCAACTATTTTATACACATAACCCACTCTGTAAGTATCAGTCAGCAGCCAACGATGATCCCTCTTGAACAGATATTCCATTTCCCCGTCCTCATCCAGATCGACCTCCTGATAGCTGAATTCACGCCCTTCCGCATACATTACATTAACCTCGTAAGAAAGCCCAGAAGGTATTTCATAGGGAAATTCCTCAATCGCATGCCATTCCAGCCCCGTATTGTATTCGGCAAAATGTACATCTACTTCCCTATAATGTTCTATTTCATACTTGTATGCTTCCTGCAATTCCTCCGGGAATGTATCACAAAAAGCTGCCACGATCCGCTCACGGTCTCTTGGATGGGCAATCACCATATCCTTTATGACTTCCTCATAATTCAGTATGTTCTCCGGCATCCAGGAACTGCTTCCCCGCCTCTGGCTAACTGTCGGATCATCCCCATATGTAACCGCCTGGTCCGGCAGCAGCACGTAAGAATCCTCACTTACTGTCTGTATTTCTGCCGAATCTTCCCCCGTTCCCGAAGCCGATATGCTTTGTTCCGGCATATTTTGTCCAGAGATATCTTGTTCTGATACGTTTCCTGTCTGTCCGTCACCAGTTCCACAGCCCCACTGCAGAATACACAGCAAGGCACATATAAAACCGAAACACTTTTTCATTTAATTTACCCCCGCAGTATTGTCATATACAATTATTTGATCAACATGATAGCGTGACATATCTCCATTATCAACCCCTTTTTTCGGATCATTCTCATCTACAAGGTTGGGTGACCCAATAAATTCAACAATGGAGCCGTCCGGTGTTGCTGTATCATATGGATCCAGAAATGATACTCCCGACATAAATACCCCGTTACCAAAATCGGCTGTATGTGCCTTTATGTCTCCACCATAAACACACTCTAATGTCAGTACATCATCCAGTTCAGCGTCGTTCACCAGAATAACATCTATCCGGCATCCAAAATATTGGGAAAATTTATCAAAATTCAGACTCCCGCCATCATAATCAGTTTTTAAAACATTTGGCCCTACCGTTATCAGATATCTTCCATTTTCATCTACCCACCATTTATCATCCAATAATTGGTATGTAAACACCTGATTTCCTGTAGATACAAAAAGTTGATTCTCATTTCTTATACATCTAAATCCAGCAGTATTTATATAATAGGTCATCATCTGATCCAAAGACCTATTCATATATGAATTCCAGCCACGTCCTGATATATTAACCCTCTCTGATACATCAACATCATAACAATTTGAGACACCAGCATAAAGATTATTACAAGTATAACTATTATCAACAAGATGTACCATATGATCAAAGTCCTCTACCTGGGGATAGCCTTGATATGCCACTACTGGATCACAAAGAGTCATCTTGGCCTGCTGTCTTACTACAATCCGATTATATTCATTTTTTATTCTTTCATACAACGTCTGTATTCTTTCTTCATTTGTTGAATCAAACATTTCTGTAAATAATGCTATCAAATATTTATACTCCCCCCGAGTAATATCCCCAGAAAGCAGACTTCCATCCAGAATCCATAATATTTCATCCTTGGAAAATTCCTCTCCGGAATCAAAATAGTCATGCAGAAAATAAATATTAGTTTCGTTCGTGCCATTTTGAATTTTTCTTGTAATCCGATTATATTCTATTTCTAATTCTTCATACAAGCTCTGTATTAATATTTCATCCATTAATAATACTTGATTATAATTATGCATTTCGAGAAGTAATATTATAAGATTATTATACTCATCCTGAGTAATATCTCCCGAATCCAGTGCCTCATCCAGAATTCGTAATATTTCATCCTTGTCAAAATCCTCCCCAGAATATAAAAAGTCATTTAGGAACAAAATGTTGGTTTCATTGTTATACTGCTTATTTCGATTTCTTTCTGTAATTAGATCATATATATTTATTATTTTTTCATACACATTCTGTCTTTCTTCTTCATATACTAATATTTCATCTTTTAAATTATTCATTTCTGTAAACAATACATTCACATAGTCACACTCATCCTGAGTAATATCCTCGGAATTCAGTGCGTCCTCCAAAATTTGTAATATTTCATCCTCGGAAAGCTCTATTTCGTAATTAATATAGTCGTTCAAATCATAAAAGTTTATTTCATTCTCGGCATTATTTGATGATGTCACTGTCAGATTTACTTTCTCCTCTGTTCTAATGCTCTCATTTACACTTTCTTTGTTTATCAATACCATATTGGGATTGCCGTCACTCATAGAATCCATAAACTCCGTCATTGTGCGAACCATGGCGATCTGTTCCTTGACTTTTGCCTGACATTCCTTCATATGTCCTGCGTATCTTGTATCAATTTCCGCCACGTTTTCAAAGACCCTATTCACCTGCTGTCTTGTCATTTCATTGGTTTCCAGTACCTTTTTATGGTACTCATCAACATACATCGTATACGCACTTACTGCAAGCTTATCCGGCCAGTCCCCAAACTCTTCCGCACTGCTCCCGCACCATTCCATAAAAGATTTCCATTCCCTGTTATCTATTTCATCCAACAGTCTGAAAATTTCCTGTCTTTTTTCTTCTGAAAACTCCCTTACCATGCCCAGTCCGCACTCCTTCCCTAATAAAGCACTATGATATCTCTATGTTCTTTTTATCCGCTTCCTTAAAATCTCTGATGACGCAGTCCAGATACTTTGACGTGCTTTCCATCAGTATTTCCGCTGCCTATCAGATTTCTTTTTTGCATCCTAATCTTCTAGATAGTACCAGTATAGTTTCATCCATCTTTCCCATGTATACTGGTCTAATTCATATCCATTACAATAATAGCTGTCCAGTTCCGTAAAGCGTCCATCCCTGTCTTCATCCACCCGAATAAAGCTGTCTGTCAAAACGATCCTAACATCATAGACATCCGTGTAGATCTCATAGTATAAATAAGATTCCGTTCCGGTTTCTTCATTCAGTGTATGTTCCAAAATACCGCCAGATTGCAGGAATTTCACTCTGGCATTTTCTTCATTATCATAAATGATCTCAAATTCTTCACCGTATACTGCCGCTATCGCGAATCCTTTCTCCCCATAATAAAACAATACTATCGGGTTCCCCGGCAAAGCATGACAGCCGACATCCCCATATTCTACTCGGTCAGGCTGATATATTGCCATCAATTCATCATAACTGTCATTCTGCATCCGCCCGATTTTGCAGTAATACTCCAGATGATGTGTCGCTACCAGTTCATCTATATATTCCCTTTCATCAGTCAGGAAAAATTCATCCGTATAAATCAGACTGTACATACATGCAATGTTATATTTTACATCCCCAACGGAATCTAAGACCACCACGACCACATCCTTGTTAAGTCCTGACTGGATATCTCTCCTCAAAAACAAATATTCATAACTCTTCCCTTCCACTTCTACCGGCAGGTAATAACGCTCAAAAAAAGAGAGTTCCTTGCCTGCCTCAAAGCACCAGTTAGTGCCGTTATATATCCGCAACACTGGCAGATGGTTTTCCAGTCCTTCCGGCAGATAGGCTTTAAAATCTATCCCTTCATATCCTTCCGCCCGATAACCCTCATGCCATGTATAATCCCCTTTCTCTATCCATCCCATGATATATTCCAGATAGGTATTTCTCAAGGAATTAAAGACTGGTGTATAAGTTGCCGGGGTATCTTCATGTCTTTTGGATAAGAGATCGCACCCTGCACTGCACCGCACCAGAGCACGTCCCATATATAGATAGTAATCCCCCTCATAATACAGGCTTTCCAGTCCCAACTCATCAAGCTCCTGATAGAAACATAATACGGGTTCCCCGTCAACTATTTTATATACATATCCCATGTTTCTATAATCTACCCTAAACAGGTATTCCATTTCCCCATCCCCATCCAAATCAAGCTCCTGATACCGACTGTCGTAATTTATAGCATACAACTGTTCATAAGAGATTTCAGAAGGCATTTCATAAGGGAATTCATCAAGCGTATGCCATTCCAGTCCCGTATTGTATTCTTCAAAATGGACATCCACTTCCCTGTAATGTTCTATTTCATACCGGAATGCTTCCTGTAATTCCTTCGGAAAAGTATCGCAAAAGGAAACTACGATCCGCTCCCTGTCCGCTGGCTGGGCAAGCACCATTTCCTTCAGGGCATCCTCGTAATTCAGCATATTTTCCGAAACAATATAAAACCCATCCGCAGCGAACTGATCCGGCAGCAACACATAAGAATCCTCATTCCCTGTCTGGATTTCTGCAGGATCTTCCGTGACTTCCGCACCGGATACGCTTTGTTCGGGCATATCTTGTTCTGATATGCTTCCCGTCTGTCCATCATTGATTCCACATCCCCACTGTAGAATACACAGCAGGACACATATAACACCAAAACACTTTTTCATTTAATTTACCTCAGCAGCATCGTCATATACAATTATCAGCTCAACACGATATTTTGACATGTCCCCGTTGTCTCTACCATTTTCCGGATCAACCCCATCCTTAGGATTTCCCGACCCCATAAATTCAATAATGGAGCCGTCCGCGTCCGGTGTTGCACCTATTGTGCTATTTACATCCAGAACTGATACTCCAGTCATATATACCCCATTACCAATGCCACCTGTATGCTCCTTTATGTCTCCACCATAAACGCACTCTATTGTCAGCATATCGTTCGGATCCTCGACATTTACCAGAATAACGTCTATCGGACATCCAAAATATTTGGAGAAGTTATCAAAATTGAGATTATAATCTCCATCCTCACCATATTTAATAAGTAAAACATTTGGTCCTACCGTCACCAGATATCTTCCGTTTTCATCCACCCACCACCAATCATTCTCCAGATAAAAGGTAAAATTTTGATCGCCTAATGTTGCGGTTAAACTGTTCTCCGATCTTTTAGGGTCCAAACCAACGCGCTCATAATATGACTCCATTTCATCCATATCGTTACCCAGAAAAGAATACCAGTCATAACTTGAAAGAGTACTCCGGCCTGACATATCAGGTTTAAAACAATTCATCAGGCTACTTCCTTGTGGGTCATCAGTATAAATCGGATTATAAGGATTATAATTACCAAGCTGTATCGTATGATCAAAAGTCTCTACCTGCGGATTGCCCCTATATGCCACTAAAGAGTCACAAAGAGTTACAGTATATTCTGTAGAATACTGTTCTATATTATTCATAATATTATCATATTTATCTTTGTTATATCTGTATGTAATATACAAACTGTTCAGCTCATTTTTATGGTATCTCATCAAATAAGAAATAAACACGTCATCATAACCCTTCTCAAGTAAATGTTCTGCAGCCCATTCTATTCCCACTATCTTTATTTTTTTCGCATTTTCACCGTTCTCATTCACACTTCCTTTGGTTATCAATGCCATGTTGGGACTGCCATCAGTCATGGACTGCATAAATTCTGTCATCGTATTGACCATGGCGATCTGTTCCTTGATTTTTTCCTGACACTCCTTCATACGTCCTGCGTATCTTGTATTGATCTCCGCCACGTTTTCAAAAACGGTATTTACCCTATTTCTTGTCATTTCATTGGTTTCCAGTACCTTTTTATGGTACTCATCCACAAACCTCATATACGCACTTACTGCAAGCTTATCCGTCCAGTCCCCGAACTCTTCCGCACTGCTCCCGCACCACTCCATAAAAGATTTCCATTCCCTGTTATCTATTTCATCCAACAGTCTGAAAATTTCCTGTCTTTTTTCTTCTGAAAACTCCCTTACCATGCCTAGTCCGCACTCCTTTCTCAAATGGCACCGTGCGGAGAATGCCTGTTTTTGGCATTCTCCTGTGTGAGAAGTACTTCTCACACTGATATCTCTATGTTCTTTTTATCCGCTTCCTTAAAATCTCTGATAACGCAGTCCAGATACTTTGACGTGCTTTCCATCAGTATCCCAGCCGCTTCATAAAAGGAATCATATAAATCCGCTGTCTGTTCCAGCTCCGTGATATTTTGCCCCTCGCCCCGCAAAGTTGCTCTTTCTGCCGTCGGATAACTGGCAGGCAGTTTTTGTAGTCCATTGATACATTCCCTTATCGATCCGTATTCCAGTTCCAAACCTGACATTGTCTTCCGCCCCTTCCTTAATACTGATACTGATCCTGCTCGCAGATCTCTTCCAGATAGCTGCCTGTCAGATCCCTTGCCTCTGTTGACACTTCCAGAACAACCTGCTTTAGTTTTTCCGCATACGCCAGATAAGATTTCAATCTGTCGGCAGTATCTCCCTGTACAATTCCGTTTTCCGTTACCTTCCTAATGGCGTCTATATAAGAATCTATCATGCCCTGCAGCTGCTTCCCCTGCCTTTCAAAATATTCCGCCATTTCATTAATATAGTTGTCATCAACAATCACCTTAAGGTATCCCATAATTATTATCCTCTTTTCCTGTTTCTTCAGTTTGCGCTCTCCGCTTCCTGTCTGAGACTGTCAATACTGCTGTTAAGACGCGATATTTCACTTCTGCAGCTGCTGATTATCGCATGCTGTCGTTCTATTTCCCGTCCAACCTCTGTTTTTATCTCGTCCATATTATGAGACGCGCTGTTATAGACCTCTCCGTTTAGTATATCGTCCAGCACATACCCATATGCATCCACCAGATGGTCTTGATTCAATATCCCTATAAAGTCTTCCCGTTTTGTTTTCCGTTTGCTTTTGGAATCTCCCACCTTCGTATGATAATCATTACAGCTTTTCTGAAGTGCTGTCAGCTGACGGATGTTTTTTTCCGCTTCCGCAATCCTTCCCTCCGCAGCCGCAATCTCCGCTCTCAGCTGAGATATCCTTTGATTAAGATCATTATCCGTCATTTCGTTCCATATCTCCTTTCCTCATTTGTCAGCAGAACTTTTTAATACCAGAATATCCCCGGAATAGATATCCGCCTCGCTATATGTCAAAAGTACGTTTGCCTGATGATCTGCTCTTAATGTTTTGATATATTTAACAGTTTCTGCTGTTTTTCTTGCCAGAAGTCCCTTTTCCTCAAGGATTTGCATTGTTTCCAATATCGTCTGGTCATCTGACACCAGCAGATCCATATCAGACCGTCCTTCTACTCTCCATGTTAATTTCAGCTGCATGTGCTTCTCTCCTCTTTCTTCTGCCCGCATTTATCTTTATTAATAAATAAAGAAACAGTAGCACAAAAATAATCTCCGCCATGACGAAACATATGGAATAATCTTCTTCGCTCCTGCTGTAATCCCTGCTTCTTGAAAGACGGATCTCTTCTGAGAATATCATATCCGCCTCATTTTCTTCCATATTCTCTGTCTCCGCCCGTTCTGAAAACAGATACTCCGTCAATTCCTGCTGTTCCGTATAGGATTCTTGTTTCCTATCGTTATACTGATCGGTGCTTTCTTGAGAAAACAGATCCCTTACACCATTAATATCCAGAAGCGAGTTATATGTAGTATTATCCCGGTTCTTCCATGCTTCCCCATCCAGGGTAAGAATACCGGATGTTCCGGAATCCCCTTCCCCTTCTTCATATTCCTCTGACATTAATGTATCGTCCATGACTGATCTTCCTTTCTTACGTCGACAATCCATTCCGGCAGCATAGGCAGGGGACAGCGGTTATACCCGCCGCCCCGCCTTCTGCCGATCATTAACCCACAGATACTTTGGATTTGGAAAAAGCCGCGTCCACAGCCTTCATCTCTTTGATGTAATCATTCGTCGACTGGATCAAGCTTCTTACAATTTCCTGCGTGTGTGTGAAGTTATTAGCCAGTGCAGTATAATCCTCACGGTAAGCTTCCGTTGATGCAGAAACCCATCCGTCGCATAATGCGGTTACGCTGTTTGTCATAGAACGTGTCGTAGCCTCGAATTCCTCCACATACTGTGTCAGCTTTGTGATCTCAGCCTGCATGTCATCATAACTCATTTGTAAACTTGCTGATGCTCCCATTTCTTTTCTCCTTTCTGTATGTATTTAATAACCGGGTTTCTGGTTATTATATAACTGGTTTTTGGTTATATAACTGGCTGCCCGGGTTATTACAAATATATGTTTCACTTCTCCTTTTTCGGCTTTTTATACCGTACCCGAATAGTAAATAAGATTACGGCCAGACATGCTGCAATTCCAATCCCAAGGAGAATGACCAGCAGCGTCCTTATAGATATTTCATTTCTGGTGTCCGTCACATCCGTTACGGGTAGAACTTCTCCTGTAGTTCTAGATACAACCGGGTTTATGATGTAATCATACACTTCCACATTTCCCTGACTTCCTACCCTCGTATATGCCAGCGCTTCCGTAAATCCCTCCAGCATGTCTACATTCCGGCTGTTTAATTCCTGTCGGGAAGATATCAGTTCATCGATACAGCTTTCAATATTTGCTGTCGTCTGTGTATTGGCCGTATTCAACGAATCGATCAATTGTGATGTATGCTCCGACGTCGCATAGTACACTTCTTCCGCATAGGTACGATATTCGTAATTATTCTGCTCTACCTCATCCAGCATGCCTCTGGCATTATTTTCTATGTTGTCCAGATATGTACCAAGATCCGCCTCCCTGATATATGCCATAGGATCATAGCTTTCCAGTTTATTCTCATAATCATTCATATTCTGGAATAAAACATTCTGGGCATCATCAAGCCTTGCCATCTGTCCCTGATGCACGTCCTGCAGTCTATCTACAAAACATATCTGTATCACATTATTGATTTCATCCGATTCATAATCCAACTGAAACAAATCCAGAATCCCATCTACTGTATCACTACTGTCTTCTGATAAGGATATACTATATTCCGCAATTGATCCGGAACTACTATCGCTCTCCGTGCCTTTAGATTCTTCTGCATCACCACTGCCTGCACCCTCTGATTCTTCCGCATTGTTACTGCTTTCCGGCAACTGGATATTCTCCCAATGGATAGAGATTGTACTAATTTTTTCTTCCAATTTTCCATTTAAATTTAATTCATCAATATATTCCTTTATTTCTTCCTCAAGCTCCTCTTGATTTATTGCATTATCTGAAACCGACAAACCCTCTTGAAAGCCCCTCTCATATGAGTCCTCCACAATCCCCTCCAGCCAATTTTCCATATTTGACTGATAATTGTTTAAGCTTTCCTCAAGTTCTTCTGCCGCCGCATCCTTTAATGCATCCAGTATTTCTACCTTTTCCGCATCGAATTCTGAAATAATATTATTTAGCTGTTCGTTAGCAATTCTTTCATTTTTATCAATTAAATCAGCAATGAGAGTTTCCACTTCTTCCCTCTGCTCATCAACGTCCTGATTATAAATTCCCACAGCGTCTATTAGGTTTGTCTTTCCTTCTAACAGGATATCGGCCTGTTCTGCATTAGTATCATAAACTACAGAATTATATGTAGAAAAGAAATTATACGCTGCCGTATCGACTTCACTTCTTGTTTCCTGTATCGCCGCATAATCATTCTGCGCCAGCTGGACTGATTCCATATACCTCATGAGCATGGAATCCAGCAGACTGTCATTCTGCGCCGTATAAGGAGTCAGCTCTACTGACTGTATATTATTATCCACACTCGATTCTTCTACGTGTTCCGCAGCCTGAATTAGCAGCGCGGCATTCACGCTTTCAAGCCGTTCCAGCTCTGAGTTATCATTGGCAAGAATCGTAGAAGAATCATCCTGTATGCGGTGAAATTCCGTCAATACTGCATCCACATACATATACGCAATATTAGAATTAAACGTTGCAATAAAAGTATTCACATCACTCATCGCCTGTATCTGTGCCGTCTCGGCAAGATTGGGATTGTACTGATACTCCAACACCGTTTTTCTGGGGGCGCTCTCTATGGAAGTCACCGACGCTGAAAATGTTTCCGGGATTATGATATACGCCGCATAGGTCCCGTTTTCAATTCCCATTTTCGCATCTGTTAATCCGGTCGCCGTAAAATTCTCATTCGGAAAGTTTATCAACTGGCTTGCATAATTGATCTGTTTTTCATCCACTATCACGCCATTGTCCATATTAACCACAGCAATGGTAGCAACATGCTCCCTCTGTAGTTCCAATATCTTTTGATGCTCACGCTCGATATATATTCCCGAAACGCAGCTCAATCCCAGCAAAACTGCTATCCCCACTCCATAAAATATGCCTTTGATGGTTCTGTCTGTTATTTTCTTCATGTCCTCTGCTCCCAATGCAGTATGAAGTAATATCATACGTTTTTTAATTTTTCATCTTAATCCTCATGTCTTTTACATTTTTCACTATTTTTATTCAAAATACCTATTTTTTTTAATTTGTGATTTTATTATATTCACAATTTAATATACTTTCAATATACAAAAATGTTTTAGTTAAATAAGTTTTAGTTATTTTTACTGTTTTTAAATTTTTATGTTTTCTATTTAAAATTACTAGATAATAA
>JAIDPH010000002.1 GCA_029062885.1 Lachnospiraceae bacterium | reverse complement strand
GGTATTGACGGTTCATACATCTTTTATCGTTTGCTTGATTTTCTACAGATGATTACTTTATTCGGAACTTGTATGTATTTGGTTTTGCGTAAGAACAGGGAGAATTACGGATATTTGTTTTTGGAAATGATTATAATCGGAGGATTCGTTTTTCACACTGTATGGGAGGCAAAGGGACAATATACTATTTTATATTATATACTTTTTATACCCATTGCAATAAGGGGATATGCGGCATATGCAAATAAATACAATATCCTGGTGACACGAGGATTCCATAGAGAGAATGCGGATGAGAATGTCGTGCGCGAGTATCGGAAAAAGCGGTATAAAGCTTTGCTAAGTATGTTTATAATTATTTTGGCTACTGTGGCAGGGGTGTTGTTGTTCTCATTTAACGGTACTTTAAATGCAATGGTGAATACTGACAGGGACACAGAAGAATATGCTCAATATGTTGCAATACATCGCTATGATGATATAAAAGATGGCTTGTATAGAATACATCCGGCAAAGGATGCGTCAATGTCTCTTACCGTAGGCAGTACTGAGGACGTTAACAGAGGTACAATATATATGTCAGAAGATGATTTCGAAAATAATGAGATAAATATAAAAACTATTTATGATCGAGTGTATATTCAGTTTACTTTCAACGAATTATACCTGGATTTATATAATGGCAATGAAGATAATGGGGCATATGTTAATGCCTATAAATCAAGTTACAGCGGACCACAGCAATGGGGAGTAATAGAAACAGGTACGGGAAGTTATTATATGAGGATAGGAAAGAAAAGCGCTCTTACGTATGATGAGGACAGTAAGTCCGTTGTGGTTAAAGAGTTCGATTATTTGGATAGTCAGGAATGGATATTGGAAAGGGTTGATGAGAAGTGATAAATAAGCACAGAAATTTAATTAAGTCAGCTCTGTTTATGGTAGTATTTCTCGTCGTATTAACGATAATGAATGTAATATTTAAGCCTATATGGAAGGAGCAGGATGTATATAAGACGGCATATGGACTATATGAGCAGCCCACGAATAAATTTGAGACGATATTTGTAGGCTCAAGCTGTCTTCTCTGTGGAATCTCGCCAATGGAGCTATATGAAGATTATGGTATATGTTCATATAATTTAGGCATATCCAACCAGCCTGTATTAATGTCTTATTATTGGCTAGAAGAAGCTTACAGGCTGAATCCGGACACATTGAAAACGGTTGTTTTTGATCTGAGCGGTATTAGAAATAATGTTGATGAGGCATTTTACAACAGGTCGTTGGACATGATGAAGTTTTCTAATGTAAAATATAATGCTGCAATGGATTTTTACGGGGATTTTTGGGACGGTGCAGAATCTCTTATACCTCTTATGAAGTATCATGACAGATGGGAAACAATTAAACGTGAGGATTTTGAACATGCATATTACAAACCTGAAAGCGATATGATGGGGTATGTGCCTTTCAAGACTATGTATATTGATACGGGTGACTATGACAAACTCAGAATACCGGAATATGTATATAATGAAGACGCAGATGCAAAGAGCATATCCGAAGAAAACATGTTGTATTTTGAAAAAATGGTGCAGTTTTGTAAAGAGAAAGACATTAAGCTGGTACTTATAAAGATGCCGGTATTTACATGGTCTTCATCGGAACATAAAAGCGCACAGCTTATTGCCGATCATTACGATTTGGAATTTATAGATTTTAGTTATGAACCTTATATTGACGAAATTCAATACAATAATGCCACAGATACGTTTGATTCTGGACATATGAATTATTGGGGAGCGGATAAATTTACCGATTGGATGGGAAATTATCTGGTTACAAAGTGTAATGTGAAAGATGTCAGGGAAAATGATGAATATTCCTTTATGGACAGACAATTAGAGACTTACAAGAGAAGGATTATGCAGATTGAACTTACCGATATATGCGATCCGTGTGAATACATAGAAAGAGTGATGAATGAGAAAGATTACACAATCTTTATAACCGTAAAAGATGAAGCCTCGAATGCCTTGACCGAGGATCAAAGGGAAAGATTCAGCATGATGGGGCTCCATGAACTTGCCGGTTTGGGAAAAAGTGAATCATACATAGCAGTTATTAATAATGGTGAAGTTATATATGAAAATTTGTCGGATGGTACAATTGATAAGGCATCTAATGGAAATGTTTATGCC
>JAIDPH010000199.1 GCA_029062885.1 Lachnospiraceae bacterium | reverse complement strand
CGACCACCGAGATCTACCCCTATTAAGTCGTCGGCAGCGTCATATGTGTATAAGCGACAGGCCTCATAGGTTGCCTGTAAAATATTGATCTCATCAATCCGCTCAGGCGTATTATATCCTATTCCCACTGCCACAGCCTTATCCATAATCACATCATAAAGCTCCTCTCTCTTTTTTTCGGAGAGTTTTTTAGAATCATTGATATATAAAATATCACAATTTTTGGGAAAAATAACAGCGCCTGCCACTACAGGGCCTGCAAGCGGTCCCCGGCCCACCTCATCGATTCCGCATATATAAGAATATGCATCATATTTTTTCTCATAAAACTTAAGTTTTTCAGAGCGTTCAATTTCAATGAAGTATGCATCAAGACGCTTTTTTGCTGCCTTAACAGCCTGTATGACCCCGCTTCTTTCATCCTTCTCATAAACTGATAATAATTCAGGCAGCTTCATATAATCCGCTGCCTGTAAATTCTTCTTTATCTCCTGTATTGATTCTGCCATATACCAATCCCCTATGTATGCTGCTACTCTTTTATCTGTGCTTTATAAAGCCAAATTTGTCAAAAGGCCATATTCTAAGCCATGCTCTGCCGATAATATTCTCTCTTTTGATATTTCCTACGGATGGGTCTCTGCTGTCGGAACTGTTATTCCTGTTATCACCCATTACGAAATACTCATCATCACCAAGTGTAATCGGTTCATATGCTCTTCCGGGATTCTCAATTACTTCTTTTCCATAGCCTTCTTCCAAGATTTCATCATTAATGTAAATATTTCCCTCTTCATCAATATAGATTGTCTCCCCCGGCATTCCAATAATACGCTTGATATAATACTTATGTTCTTCATGCAGAAAGGGGAATACAATAATATCATAACGCTCTGGATCCTTAAACTTATAAGTTATCTTATCAACTATCAGATTATCATGATCGCTGAGTTTAGGTTCCATAGAGCTTCCGCTTACTTCCGTTCTCTGCCCCACAAAGTGAATTACCAAATATGTCAGACACAGCACCACCAGAAGATATAGGCTGGTGCTCAATATTTCACGCAATATCTTTTTCATCGTAGATTACCTCCACCGTATCCTTTTCAAGCTAATCCAGGTCTTTCCAGAGTAATTCTTCCGATTCTTCCGCTTCTAAAGTCATCCAAAAGAAGAGCTGCTCCTTTCTCATAATCGACCTCTCCACCCTTTTTATAACACATTCTGCTATTGCAGATATTATCTAAAATCCGAAGTGGCTCTTCATTCTCTTCCGGTAGCCCATAACGCTCAAAAAGTTCTTTTCTATAGTGTACCACTAAATAGGTAATCAAGTCTATTGCCAGTTCAGTCATTTGTACAATTTCATCATTCATGGAACCTATAAATGCCAGATTTCTTCCCACATCCTGATTTTCAAACTTAGGCCACAAAATACCCGGCGTATCTAAAAGCTCTAACTCCTTACTCAGGCGAATCCATTGTTTTCCCTTGGTAACGCCCGGTTTATTTCCTGTTTTCGTGCATGCTTTGCCGGCATACGAATTAATAAAAGTAGATTTTCCCACATTGGGGATACCCGCCACGATTGCCCTCACCGGTCTGTTTACGATACCTCTTTGCCTGTTCCGTTCCATTTTTTCACGGCAGACCTCCCTGACCGCGGGCTGAATCGCTTTGATTCCTGCTCCGGTCTTGGAATTCATTTCCAATACGGTATAACCTTCCTGTTTAAAGTATTCCATCCACTCTTTATTGCATCTAGCATCTGCCAAATCAGATTTATTCAGCAGAATAAGTCTGGACTTATTTTTTCCAAGTTCATCAATATCAGGATTGCGGCTGCTTATAGGTATTCTGGCATCCAATAACTCTATGACCAAATCAACCAGCTTAATATTTTCCTGCATCATACGCTTTGCTTTCATCATATGACCGGGATACCATTGATAATTCATTTAACAACCACGCTCCTTTCACAGATTCACTCCACAAGTCCCATTTCACTTTCATCATGCTTAAAGCGAAACCAGGCTTGTCCTATAATATTATCCTTCTTAATAGCGCCAATATTACCTGAGCGGCTGTCTTCACCATTATTGCGGCTGTCGCCTAAGACAAAATATTCATCCACTCCCAGCGTTATTTCATTTTCGGCAATTCCGGGATTAACTATCTTATCAAAGTCTTCACTTTCTTCAAGCATCTCACCGTCTACATAAACCCTGCCGCCTATAATCTGTACGGTTTCACCCGGCAAGGCAACCACCCTTTTTACATAGTAATGTGTCTTCTGATTGCCGTTTGGAAGAAATACGACAATATCTCCTCTTTTCGGTGAGGTAAAATTATAGATAAACCGATTTATTAAAATTTCCTGTCCGTTATACAGGGCAGGCTCCATAGAATCTCCAATCACGCTTGTTCTCATTCCAACGAAATAGGTAATTGCAAGCGCGATAAAAATAACAACAAACGTACTGAATATCATTTCAAATATTTCCTGTACGTGTTCAGGCTTTAATTTCTTCTCTTTCTGATAAAACTGCAGTCCTTTTCTTCTCCTAAACAAACCAATACCTCTTCATTATAATCTAAAACAGCTACCTCAAATCGCTTTAAGGTAACTGTCCAGGTTAACTCCTATTTTACCACTTCTTTAACTTTAGCTCTCTTACCAACACGGTCTCTCAAGTAGTTTAATTTAGCACGTCTTACTTTACCTCTTCTGACTACTTCAACCTTCTCTACATTCGGAGAATGAAGAGGCCATGTTTTCTCAACGCCTACTCCGTTTGATAATTTTCTTACGGTAAAAGTTTCTCTATTACTTCCGCCCTGTCTTTTTAAAACAATGCCTTCAAAAACCTGAATTCTTTCACGGTTTCCTTCTTTAATCTTTCCGTATACTTTAACCGTATCACCTACGTTAAACTCCGGAACCGTCTCTTTTACCTGAGCTGCTTCGATTTCTTTAATAATCTCGTTCATATAACTTTGCCTCCTATTTAAATGGATGTTCTTAATACGTTTTGTAACAGAGGACCATCTTTTTCACAACATTAATAATTTATCATATTGTATGGGTAAATGCAAGTGTTTTTTATGAATCTTTCCCCATTTTTCCTATTCCTGCCTAAGCTTCCACTTCTCGTACAGATCGGGTCTGAGCCTCTTTGTCCTCTCTATAGACTGTTCAAGTCTCCACTTATCTACTTTAGCATGGTCTCCCGAAAGTAATATTTCGGGAACTCTTTTGCCCATCCATACCTCCGGGCGCGAATACTGAGGATATTCCAGTAAATCGTTATGAAAGGATTCAGTCGTTGCCGACTCTTCATTATGCAGCACTCCCGGAACAAGTCTTGATATGGAGTCAATCATCACCATAGCAGGCAGTTCCCCTCCTGTCAATACATAATCTCCTATCGAAACATAGTCCGTAACGATTTCTTCCAAAACCCTCTCGTCAATCCCCTCGTAATGACCGCAAAGAAATATCAAATCTTTTTCTTTCGCAAAATCCTTTGCCATTTTCTGATTGAAAGTTCTGCCTTGAGGCGTGACATATATTACTCTGGCTCTGCTATTAACATTTTCATCCTTATTCTTTGCTATTCCTTCTCCGGAGATTTTCCCGGCTACTGCCTGATAAGCATCATAAACAGGCTGTGCCTGCATCAGCATTCCGGCGCCGCCTCCATAGGTATAATCATCTACTTTCCCATGCTTATCAGTCGTATAATCTCTGATATTAACGGCTTCTATGGAAATTAATCCTCGTTCAATCGCTTTTCCAATTATACTGGTACTAAGACCTTGCATGACCATCTCCGGAAAAAGCGTCAATATATGAAAGTTCATCCGTATCCTCCGTATAGGATTTATGATAACAGTCCATCCATAATATGAACCGTCATTACAGCCGCCTCCATATCCACATTCAGTATGCATTCTTTAATAGCCGGCAGAAGCGCTTCTTTTCCATCAGACATCTCTACGATATAGACATCATTCGCTCCTGTTGCCAATACATCCTTTAAAACGCCAAAAGGCTTACCGTCTTCTGTTTTGACCTGCATACCAATCATATCAGCAATGAAATACTCATCTTTTTTAAGTTTTACCGCATTATCTCTTGATACGAGAAGTTTGGCATTCTTATATTTTTCAACGGCTTCTATGGAATCTAAGCCTTTAAATTTCAGAATAACATATTTTTTAAAAAAGCGAACTCTATCTATTGCTATAGTCTGCTTACCTTTTCCGTCATCCAGAATAACTTCTTTCAATTTATTGAAACGTCTTGCGTCATCTGTAGTCGGATAAACCTTTACCTCTCCTTGCAGCCCATGAGTCTGCGTTATAACACCGATTTGCAATTCAGATATCATGATTTTTCTCTCCAAAGGTAAAAACAGCCTCACGAAGAATTTCATGAGGCCGCCTGATTAAATAATTTCTACATCAACTCTCTTATTGTCTTTGGATGATGCAGCTTTTACCACTGAACGGATTGCTTTTGCAATACGTCCCTGTTTTCCAATGACTTTCCCCATATCGGTTGCTGCAACATGAAGCTCCAGAGTAATATTCCTTCCGTCTTCCTTTTGGTTTACAACAACTTCATCCGGATTATCAACAAGCGCCTTTGCGATTACTTCAACTAATTCTTTCATAATCCACCTCCAAAAAGTGTATTAACAAGTTTCGTTCCTACTTCTCGATTATTCCGGCATTCTTAAAAATCTTGTTAACAATTTCCGTAGGCTGTGCGCCGTTAGCGAGCCACTTCTTAGCTGCTTCTTCATCTACCTTATAGGTACTTGGGTCTGTGTTAGGATCGTAAGTTCCGATTTCATCGATACATCTGCCGTCTCTCGGTGATCTTGAATCTGCTACTACAATTCTGTAA
Organism: Lachnospiraceae bacterium; assembly: GCA_029062885.1. Taxonomy (GTDB): domain Bacteria; phylum Bacillota; class Clostridia; order Lachnospirales; family Lachnospiraceae; genus UBA3282. The sequence continues at coordinate 21,026 of JAIDPH010000199.1, read as the reverse complement.
AAAGGAACTTTCTTCTTTCCCATTCTTCTTAATCTGATTTTTACTGCCATTTTTCTGCCTCCATTGTAAAAATATTTTTTAATTAATTTATTTGAATAGAAATGATATCTGACAGATATCTCTCTAAACTTCACTGATTACACTAAAACGGGAGCTTCCCCATTCCGCCAAACAGTCCGCGTCCACGCTTGCCCCCAAGCATACCGGGCATCTGTTTCATCATCTTCTGCGATTGTTCAAACTGCTTAATGAACCTGTTCACCACACTGATATCGACTCCTGCACCCTTTGCAATACGGTGCTTCCTGCTAGGATTAAGCAACTTGGGATTCTGCCTTTCCTTAGGCGTCATGCTTAAGACGATGGCCTCCATTCTGGCAAGCTGTTTTTCATCTACCATGGACTCAATATCGCCCATTTGCTTACCCATGCCCAGCATACCGAGTATACTGGATATGCCGCCCATGTTCCGCATCTGCTTCATGCTTTCCAGATAATCTTCAAAGTCAAACTTGCCCTTTTTCATCCGGTCAGCCATCTGCTTTTCTTTATCTTCATCAATGTCAATATTCTGCTGCGCTTTCTCTATAAGCGTCAGAACATCGCCCATTCCCAGAATACGGTTTGCCATACGGTCCGGATAAAACTGCTCCAAATCCGAAAGCTTCTCTCCCATACCTACATACAGAATAGGTCTGCCAGTAACGGCTTTGACGGATAATGCCGCACCGCCTCTGGAATCGCCATCCATCTTAGATAAGACAACTCCGTCAACGCCTACCTTTTCATCAAAGTCCTTCGCTACATTGACTGCATCCTGACCTGTCATGGCGTCCACAACAAGCAATGTCTGATGGACTTCGACGTTTTCTTTAATTTCCTGTAATTCCGCCATCATTTCTTCATCAATATGAAGACGTCCCGCCGTATCCAGAATAACAACATTGTGTCCGTTCTTCTGAGCATGCTCCATAGCGGCTTTGGCAATATCAACGGGTTTGTGATTCTCACCCATAGTGAAAACGTCTACCTGTTGTTTCTCACCGTTTATCTGTAACTGCTTGATTGCCGCCGGTCTGTATACATCGCAGGCAACAAGCAATGATTTCTTCCCTTTAAGTTTAAGCTTGCCGGCTATTTTCGCCGTTGTGGTCGTCTTACCTGCACCCTGTAAGCCGCACATCATTATAACAGTAATAGCTTTACCGGGCTGCATCTGAATTTCTGTCGTATCCGAGCCCATGAGGTTTACCATCTCTTCATTAACGATTTTGATAACCATCTGTCCCGGATTCAAGCCATTTAAAACATCTGCTCCTACAGCTCTCTCTTCTACGGACTTGATGAACTGTTTTACGACTTTGAAGTTGACGTCTGCTTCTAACAGCGCCATTTTAACTTCTTTTAAAGCGGTTTTAACATCTTCCTCCGTCAAGCGTCCCTTGCTTCTTAAGTTCTTAAATACATTCTGCAGTTTGTCGGTTAAGCTTTCAAATGCCATATATGACCTCTATAATTCTTCCATAATCTTTGCCGATATCTGCCGCACCTTCCGGCAGTATTCTGATTTATCTTTTATTTCATTCTGTTCAAAGAGTCCGGTCAGTTCATCGATTTCCCGAATCTGTTCCTTCATTTTCATGAATCTTGCGACAAGCCTTAATCTGTTTTCATATTCCATAAGCGCCTTATCGCACCGCTTCACTATATCATGTACGCCCTGTCTGCTGATTCCCTGCTCCGCAGCAATTTCTCCAAGAGAAAGATTTTCATAAACTATTTCTTCATATATCTGTCTCTGGTGCTCTGTAAGTAATTCTCCATAAAAATCATACAGCAAACCCTGTTCGACGATTTTCTCCATGATTCTGCTCCCTGCGGATATCTATAGTTCATACTCAACATATGACATTCTACTATAACAAAAAGTGGGTGTCAAGTATTTTTTCTTGACACCCGAAACTTTACTGTTTTCCTGCTTCTTTACAGCAGGTGTGGCAGTATTCAACAACATCTAAATATCCCATTCCTCTTTCCGTTGGGGTCGCCTGTGTTACAATAACAACATTTTCATCCGGGATAACAGTTATGCTTTGTCCGCCATATCCACGACAGCCATACCTTTCTCCCCAAACCCACCATAAGAAACCATAATTCGGATTGCATTTCAGCGGTGATATCGCCTGTTGAATATAGGTTTCTGATATGAGCTGCTCCTGCCCATATCTTCCGCCATTTAAGAAAAGCTGTCCGATTTTCATCATATCTATTGCTGTCAGCTTAAACTTGGTTTCATTGTCAGTCTCCTCATCATTACCGACACTGTAATATATGCCACATGGGCTTTTATACCAACGTCTGCTTTCTATGTCCAAAGGTATAAACAGATTAGTGTTGATGAAGTCATACATATCTCCGCATACAATATCAAGAAGCCTTGCTAATAGAATCACATCCCATTCTTTGTAGTTATACTTTGTTCCCGGAATATCAACCACCGCACAATCGGCAATATGTGAAATCCAATCGTCTGAGTTCCTCAACTGTTTCATCATGGGACAATGATAATGGACTCCGCCATTCCAATAGATACCCGAAGTCATTGTCAGCAGATGCCTTATAGTAATCATTCTATGGAACGGCTCACGGCATTCACTGAATTCATGGATATATTTATAAATCGGTTCATCTATACTTTGTATCAAACCCTGATCCAAAGCAATACCCGTACATATAGACATGATACTTTTCGCCACTGAATTAATTACGTTTTTACTTTTTTCATAAAAACCGTTATAGTAGCAGCTCGCCAGAATTTCACCATTCTTACACAGTAAAACGCTGTTAATCTGGCGATAATAGTGTCTTAGTATATATTCATTTATTTGCTTTTCGATATCTGCGCTCATTTCAAATACCTTCCTATTATAGAAACCGGATTATTCTTCAATTCCGCAGGAGTACCTGTTGCTATAATATTACCTCCTGCATTGCCTCCGCCTTCCCCGAGTTCGATAATATAGTCACAATTTGAAAGCACATAGGAGTCATGTTCGGTTATAATAATTGAATTTCCCATATCAACAAGTTCATTTAACAGGCTCATAAGCTGTTCGCTGTCACTAAATGATAGTCCGGTGGTCGGTTCATCCAGAATATATAATACATTTTTATTATTTTTTCCCTTTGCCAATTCCTTTGCAAGCTTGATGCGCTGGCTTTCTCCGCCGGAAATCGTCGGGGTTGCCTGTCCTAACTTAATATACCCCATTCCTACACGCTGCAAAATCGCAAGCATTTTATAAATCATCTCATCCTTATCAGAGAAGAAGTCCCTCGCTTCGTCCACGCTCATCTCCAATATATCACGGATATTCTTTCCGCCAACCGTGATTTCCATAGCTTCCCGGATATATCCACTGCCGCCGCATGCATCACATCCAATATCAATGAAATTACCAAATCCCACATGGTAATGGATTACTCCGTCACCCTTACACTTATGGCAGCCTCCCTTGCTGTTTACGGAAAACATACCGGCTGTGTAACCCCGTTCCTTCGCTTTATCACTTTGCGCAAATAAATTGCGTACATGGTCAAAAATGCCGGTGTATGTAGCGGGACAGGATGTTCGGCTTCTTCCGATAGGTCGCTGGTCTATAATATAGCAATGCTTAATATTACTCACGCCTGTCAGTGTAACTTCTTTATTCATATTTTCTTCCGTTCCGTCGCTGTCTTCCTCATCCTCATCCATTATACACTTTGATTTTAACTGTTCTTTCAATTTGGGTACCAGAGTATCTGCTATGAGACTCGACTTGCCGCTTCCCGACACGCCTGCCACCCCTACCATGACTCCCAGAGGAATGCTGACGGTTACATTTTTTAAATTATGCAGTCGGGCTCCCGATAATGTCAGCATTTTTTGGTCAATGCTCCTTCTGTATTCCCTCTTTATTTTAAATCCACTCCTGTCATTCAAATAAGAAGCCGTTTTTGAATCTGTACATTTCAGGAATAGATCATAGTCTCCTTCAAAGACTTTATATCCCCCATAAATACCTGCTTTAGGACCAATATCAATAATATAATCTGCCACCCGGATAAAATGTTCATCGTGTTCCACCACAACAACCGTGTTTCCGTTATCTACCAGCCTTCGGATTATCCGAATCAGATTTTCTTTTTCTATCTCGTGTAAACCTATTGTCGGCTCATCAAACACAAATATAATAGAGTCCATCTCCGCTATAATATAGCTTGCCAGAAATAACCGCTGGATCTCACCTCCTGAAAGAGTTGGAACCGGACGGGATAATGAAAGATGATGAAGTCCTACATCAACCATACAGGAAAGTTTTGTAATTATTTCCTTTAACAAAGGATTTTTCCCATCATTATTTTCATTTAAAAAATTAAGCAGATCACTGATATACATATGTTCGAGGTCGTTAATGGTTTTATCGCCGAACGTTATATGGGACGCCTTTTCACCAAGTCCTGTCCCACCGCATTTTATACACTTTCTTTCTTCTATCATACCTTCATCTTTTAATATACTTGCAAGTCTTCCGGAAGTTGACACGGCGCCGCTTGTAAGCAAGGTGATCCACGGAATAAAGCCATAAAATTTTGACTTTCCTCCATCTCCGTATTTCAGTAAGTCAATCTGTTCATCCGTAAGATCAGATAATGTATCTTCCCATAAATTCATCCCATAATTTTTGCAAAATATTTCCAGCATATTTCTTGTTGAGCCTCTTTTTCCCAATCCGCATGCAATATCATAAATATGCTGGCTTTTATCTTCAAACATTTTGTCTGCATCAATCCACTTTACTACGCCTTTTCCCAGACATTTTACGCACATCCCCTTAGCGGAATTTTTTTGGAACATGGAAACCTCTAAAGGCTGTCCGTCATCATATTCCGGTAAGCAGCTTCCGTAATTGGCAAACAGCGCCGCAAGCATGGCACTTATCTTTATCTTGGTTCCCACAGTGCTTCTTGGGTTTGACTGGCGGATAATCCTCTGCTCAACGGCAACTGTCGGTGAAAGTCCGGTGATGCTGTCAAAAGATTGGACAGAGTCAACCATAAACTCCGTTCCTGAGAACATCAGATATCTCCTCTTACCTTCCTCATAAAGAGTATCAAATGCCAGACTCGATTTTCCACTGCCAGACACACCTGTGATGACTGTAAGTTTATGTTTTGGGATACTTACATCAATTCCTTTTAAATTATGTATTCTTGCATTTTTAATCTCGATGTTTTTGTTCATTGATAATTTCCTATCTGATTGATTTCATGTTTGGTTTACTGTAGCCTAATCTTCTATTTTCCTAATCGGAATATATATATCAATCTGCGATGATGCAGACTGACAGTTCCATCTTTCATCATAATACTCAAAATCAGCGCGCAATTCATCAGAAAGACAATACTCCGAATTAGGCAGCCATACAGTATAAATATATTGGAAAGCCTTGTAGATTTCATCATTTTTATTATTTCCATTTACAGAAAACACAGCATATAATGACTCAGGAACTTCCTTAACATACATTTCCTCAGGTACATCTGTATCCCTTTCAATTTCAACTGCTGCCATATAGTAAAACTGCAATGGCTCGCGGCAAAAGTCTTCGGAGTAATCCTCAAAACCATACATAGTACTTAAATTGACTCTTTTGATTTTATCCATATTGGTCTTTAGCTCCTGCCACGATTCTCCTATTACCTGAAGTCCGTTGCCTGTATGTTTTCTGTATCCGGCAAGTATAAACGCTTCTTTATTGACAATCCTGGGTTCCATAATAAAATCACCCTTAAATTGCACTCTTTTTTTATATCCTGCCAGAATAGTATCAATACTTCTAAAAGTATTTTCCATATAAATTTTTCTCAAAGCAGAAGGCTTTACGCCATAAGTATCTTTGAAAAGACGGTTAAAAGTCTGAATACTGTTAAATCCATAGTCATAGCAAATGTCCGTAACTGATTTTTCCGTTTCCAGCAAGTCTTTATAAGCGTACATCAGCCTTCGTTTCTTTAGATAGTCTGTTATTGACTGACCTGTTATCGCTGAGAATATTCGATGAAAATGAAAAGCAGAATAATTAAACTTTTCCGCCAGGTACTCAAAAGTTATACTTTCATCCAAGTGTTCATCAATATAGTACAATATTTTCTCAATTAACTGCAAGTTATTCATAAAAGCAACACTCCTTATAGTAATTGAATTTATTATAACCAACACAAGTTTTTGAGACTTATCATTTCTTGCTGTTTATTATTATCTTTGTTTATTATTATCTTCGTTTATTCAGATTTTGGGTAATAACAAAAGGACACTTCCAAATTTTCACTTGAAAAGTGTCCTTAAATTTACATACCTTATAAATTTGAATTCAACGAAACCGTATTATTCAGTATTATCACTTTGTATGTATCAGCACTTAATTTCCAGATATCCCAAAAGCTTACTCATATCATACTCAGTAAGCACGCCCGCATGGGAATCATAGAATTTTCCGTCAAAATGTACCAGATAATGGCAGAAACGTCCCATTCTCTCCATCAGTATCGCACATTTAGGAAGAACGGTATCTCTTCCTTCTGTGTAATTGATGATATCGGTATGGTCGATTCCGTAATAGTTTAATGCTGAAATTACACGACCCATGGTAGCCTGCCATTCCCGGCAGTCCATAACACTGATAACTTCTGCAACAGTTACTCCTGCCAGCATAGCTACGCATGCCTGCCCGCAAAGACCATCCTCAGGAAGCTTAATCACCTCAACACTGTCGATTTTACGGATAGGATTCTCAAAGCTGTATGGGCTGTTCTGGTCCATACGAATCAGTGAACCGTTTACATGAAGCAGAATCTTATGAGTGGCGCCCAAATCCACACTTACCGCGGACTCATCCTCGATATGGATAAAATAATTGCCTTTTTCCTTAGGATGAAGTTCACAGTCAATAATCCTGTTATCAAGTACCAAATCCCCCTTAATCACATCCCTCTGTTTGCATACCTCCCACACATTAAATGGGATGTCAATTGAATACCCCTTGTCCTGTTTCACAACTTTGGACTCAAAAAAATACCTCATATTATCTCCCTTCCGGTGCCTTGCACCAATTATTTATAATAATCATTTCTTTTATGTTTCTATTATAACAAAATCCTAAGAACTTGAAAACTTTTTTAATTAGAAAGGTCTTCAAAACTGATATTCATATCTACATTCACACCAATTCCTTCCACACTTCCGCTATCCGTATACTGCCACACTTTAAATTCATAGGGAAAATATACTTCCGTATCATATTGTGCGAACCATTTATCATATTCTTCAAGCTTCTCTATGTCCAGCATCAGCATAAACGTCTTCAAATTACCGTAAATCATCGGCGTATAACCGGCCTGTTTAATCTTATTGCAAAATGCTATACAATATTCCGTTCGCTCTTCCACAGTCAAATCTATAGTTCTGGCATTACTGTTGGATACCTCTTCAACATCTAATACTACAGGATATGTAACATCATAGTCTCCTATCTTATCAAGCACAAACTCCGCTTCCTCTTCCGCTTCCTGGGCGCTGGTTGCCTGAGTAAAGAAATATACTCCTACCGCAACATCATTTTTAAGTGCGTTCTCTATGTTGTATTCAAAATTTTCGTCTTCTGAAATTACGCCTTCTTTGTAACCGCGGATTCCAAGCCTGATAAAAGCATATTCAACATCCGCATCCGCTACCTTTTCCCAATCAATCTTTTCCTGATATTTGGATACATCTATTCCTTTATGCGATATCAGTACTTCGTCCTCGTAATACTCCATCAAACCTTCTTCAGTACACACAAAATTTTCTTTTTTATATGTATTATGCTCAAGCGTGTCCAAAATCGGAAAGAAATAATAATTATTTGAATCTGCCATCACTATATCATCCGGATAAAAATAACGAAGCATCTTGATGGCGCTGCCGCCGGAAATCATCATTTCCTTTATTTCATTTAAAACTTCCGCTTCCTTTTCTTCCGATGCCTGCAGCCACGTTTCTTCTATTTTACTGTTTAACAGGGCGTCAACCTCTTCCTGCGTATATTTATTCTGCAGCGATTCAAGCTCTGTCATCACTTCCTCGGTTTCTAACTGTGATGCACGGTATTTGAATACCAGAATCATACATAGCGTAATAGCGCTTAAAGTAACGAGACAAAGAATAATGGAGCCGAACATAATTCCATTTTCTCTTCTCCTGCGCTTCTTTCCTTTTGTTCTCATCTGTAAATTATTATCCTGCATATATGCTCCCATCTTATGCTTCACCTATATTCGCTCATTGAAATAGCTTTTATATCCCTCGCCGAAAACTTCGGTAGCGCTTGAGATTATCATGAAAGCCTCTGTGTCCTCTTCCTTCACAATTTCTTCCAGTCGAGGTGACATCTGTTTTTTGACTGCACACATAAGAACCTGCTTCTCTTTACCGCTGAATGCTCCCCGCCCCTCTATATATGTCGCTCCTATATCCAGTTCCTTTAAAAGCCTTGCTACAATATCTTCTGCATGGTCGCTTATGATATAGATCAGCTTCGCCTCATCCTTACCATATAAAACGATATCCAGTGCAACAGAGTTGACTGCTACGGTAATACCGGCATAAAGAGCCGCATCAACATTTTTAAAAGCAATTCCTGACATTGTAATAATTATAGCATCTGTAACGAAAAAAAGCACTCCCGTTTTTAAATATGGCAATTTTACCCTCAGCCATTTTACAATAATATCCATCCCTCCGGTAGTGGCTCCCACCTTAAATATTAAACCGATAGATATTGCATACAGAACACCTCCTGCAAGCGCTGCTAACAGTATATCATTCGTTGCCGCTCCAAGCGGTGCTAAAATATTGGTAAATACGGAAATAAGTGTAATTGCATAAACCGTCGAAAAGGTAAAGCGCAGACCGAATTTCCAGATAGAAAATAATAAAATAGGAATATTAAGCATGAAAATGAGTGTTCCTGTCTCTACAGGCAGGAATCTGCTTATTATAATGGCAATACCCGTCACACCGCCCGGCGCCATGTTATTCGGATCGATAAACAGGCTGACAGCAGCGGCATAAATAAAAGCCATAATCGTAATAATGATATATTTTTTTATAATATCTATCTTCATATATTTATTATTTGATTCTATTCTATTATTATTCACAGTCAACACTTAACAAAATCTATAAATCCACCTTCTAAATACTTGCGCGTACCAGTTCCGGTCTGTAACCGTTCTCTTCAAGCGCCTTGATTATCTGGTTCTTATGCTCTGTTCCGTAAGCCTCCATAGTAATCCTCAGTTCCACAGCCGCATTTCTGTTAATTGATACGAACTGATTATGTTCCAGCTTAATTACATTTCCGCTCTGCTTTGCGATTATGTCAGACACTCTCGATAATTCACCCGGTTTATCCGGAAGCAGTACCGATACGGTAAATATTCTGTCGCGCATTACAAGCCCCTGCTGTACAACTGACGACATTGTAATTACATCCATATTTCCGCCGCTCATAATTGCTACGACCTTCTTATTTTTGATTCCCAGACGCTTGAGCGCCGCCACTGTAAGCAATCCTGAATTTTCCACAATCATCTTGTGATTCTCAACCATATCCAAAAATGCCACTACAAGTTCCTCATCCTCTACGGTAACGATATCATCCAGATTTTTGCTGACATAAGGGAAAATTTTGCTACCCGGTGTCTTGACTGCCGTACCGTCTGCAATCGTATTCACACCATCGAGTGTCGTAACCTTTCCGGCTTTAACGGATTCTTGCATACAGTTTGCACCCGCCGGCTCTACTCCTATTACTTTAATCTTAGGATTAAGCAGCTTTGCAAGTGTGGAAACGCCGGCCGCCAGACCGCCTCCTCCGATTGGAACCAGAATATAATCCACTAATGGCAGTTCCTTGATAATCTCCATTGCAATAGTTCCCTGTCCGGTCGCTACATCTAAATCATCAAACGGATGGACAAAGGTATATCCTTTTTCCTCCGAAAGCTTATATGCATACTCACATGCTTCGTCATAAACGTCTCCATACAGGACTACTTCAGCGCCATAACCCTTCGTTCTGTTGACCTTAATAAGAGGAGTCGTCGTAGGCATTACAATAGTTGCTTTGACCCCATAGCACTTCGCTGCGTATGCAACGCCCTGCGCATGATTTCCTGCAGAGGCTGTAATCAGTCCCTTCTGCCTTTCTTCATCTGACAGGGTGCTCATTTTATAATATGCGCCTCTTAGTTTATATGCTCCCGTAAGCTGCATATTCTCCGGCTTTAAATACACCTTGTTTCCGGTCTGCGCACTGAAATAATCGCTATAAACCAGTTTCGTCTCCTGTGTGACCTTTTTAACGACCTCACAAGCCTCTTCAAATTTTTCTAATGTTAATTCCATATTACGTTACCTTCTCCCTTTATTCTGTAACAAACAGCGCATTCACAAACTGTTCCGCATCAAATTTCTGTAAATCCTCAATCGTTTCCCCGACACCGATATACTTCACCGGAATCTTCAGTTCTGATTGAATCGCTACCGCGATTCCTCCCTTAGCAGTTCCATCCATCTTAGTCAGTATTATTCCTGTCAGATCAGCCACTTCTCCAAACTCTTTTGCCTGCTGCAATGCATTCTGTCCTGTCGAGGCGTCCAATACTACCAGATTTTCCCTGTAAACACCCGGGAACTCTTTATCTATGATACGATTGATTTTTTTCAGTTCTTCCATCAGATTTTTCTTATTATGAAGGCGTCCTGCCGTATCACACAGCAGTACGTCAGCATTTCTAGCCTTAGCTGCCGTCACAGCGTCAAAAATAACACTCGCCGGGTCAGAGCCCTCGTTACCTCCGATTATATCCACACCGGCGCGGTTCGCCCACTCGGTTAACTGCTCGCCTGCCGCTGCGCGGAAGGTATCTGCTGCTGCAAGCAATACTTTTCTGCCCTGACCTTTTAACTTACCTGCAAGCTTTCCGATAGAAGTAGTCTTACCGACACCGTTTACCCCGATAACAAGTATTACAGACTGTTTATGCTCAAATTCATAAGCAGTTTCCCCTACCTGCATCTGTTCCTTAATATTCTGAATCAGGAATTCCTTGCATTCACCCGGTTCCTTTATATGGTTTTCCTTTACCTGAACACGAAGCTTCTCTAATATCTCCTCTGTTGCGTTCACACCAATATCGCCCATTATCAGAATTTCTTCCAGTTCCTCATAGAAATCCTCATCAATATACGAAAAACCATTGAACACAGAATCAATTCCATGCACTATATTATTCCTTGTCTTTGCCAATCCATCTTTTAATCTGGTAAAAAATCCTTTTTTTTCTTCACTCATTAATCATCCAATTCCTTATCAATCAAATTTACACTTACCAACGTAGAAACACCTTTTTCCTGCATTGTAATACCATACAGTCTGTCCGCCTTCTCCATAGTGCCGCGTCTATGTGTAATGACGATGAACTGTGTATTCTTCGTTAGCTTATGTAGATATTTTGCAAACCGCGCGACATTATTCTCATCCAATGCCGCCTCAATCTCATCAAGAAGACAGAACGGTGACGGTTTTAGATTCTGAATAGCAAACAACAGGCAGATTGCAGTAAGCGACTTCTCACCACCGGACATCTGCATCATATTTACAAGTTTCTTTCCGGGCGGCTGCGCAATAATACGGATTCCTGCCTCTAAAACATCTTCATCTTCTATAAGCTCCAAAGTACCACGACCTCCGCCGAACAATTCTTTGAATACCTTATCAAATTCCTTATTGATTTCAGCAAATTTCTCAGTAAACTGTCTGCGCATGGATGTATCCAGCTCTTCAATGATACCCATAAGAGTCTGCTCCGCCTCTACCAAGTCATCATGCTGTGTCTTTAAGAAAGTATATCTCTCCATAAGGTTCTTATAATCCTCAATTGCATTGACATTAACATCTCCCAATTTACGGATTTCATCCTTTAAACCTGATATTGCTTTCTTCATAGCAGGCAAATCTGTCATTTCCTCATTACGCATAGCAGATGCGTCTGAGAGTGTAATTTCATATTCCTCCCACATATAGTTAATCTGAGTTTCAATTGATTCTTCCATTTTTTCCTTCTGACCGTTCAGACGATACACTTCTTTATCCAACGAATTCATCTGCTGAGAAAGATTTTCCCTTTCGTTAAAGAAATTCTTCTGTTTGGTCGAAAGTTCCTCCTTAGAAGCAATATCCTCTTTAAGCTTTAATTCGGTTTCAGACTGCGTAGTATGTGAAGCGAGAATAGTCTTCTCTAACTCTACAATGTTCTGTTTTCTGCGTTCTACCTCTTCTTTACCGAGTTTAAGCCCATCCTGCACCTCTTTAAGCTCAAGTTCATAACGCTCAACTTCTCCCAATATACGGTCAACGTTCTGCTTGTGAAACTCGGCTTTCTGACGCATTTTCTCAACTTCCACATCCCATTCGGATACCTTAGCGTTCTGCTCGGACTCTTCAACACGCTTCTCTTCTAGCTGACTCTGATATACTGCAATACGGGCTTCCATATCCTTCTCTAACTGTTCGGAAGTTTCCAGTTCTTTTATGATATCGCTTTTGCTGCCCTGAATCTCCTGCAGTTGATTTTCCATCTCCGTCTCTTCCGCCTGCAGTTCACCAAAGCCCTCTGCCACCTCATCCTTACGCTCATTTGCCTGAATCACATTCAGTCTGGCCGTGTTTTGTTCTATAAATTTACGCTGCAGCTGCCCTTTAATGTCTTCTATTTCAAGACGCAGTTTATTTCTCTTAGTTTTTGTAGCTTCTATATCTTCTAAGAGCCTGTCAATTTCTACAACATACTGTTTAACCTTTTTCTCCAGTTCTTCCATCTCACGGCGGCGTCCCAAAAGATTACTGTTGTTCTTAAATGTACCTCCGCTTATGGCGCCGCCCGGAACAAGCAATTCTCCTTCTGTTGTTACCATACGGATGCTGTAATGGAATTTACCCGCAATCCTTACTGCGTTATCCATATTGTCAACTACAACTATGCGCCCAAGCATTGATTTGGCAACATCCCGGTATTTCTTATCTATTTTTACCAATTCATCCGCCATACCGATAACGCCTTTTTCATTAAGAACCTGCTTATTGTTAAATTCCTGCGGATTCGTAATACTGGTAAGCGGCAGAAATGTAGCACGTCCCGCTTTGGTACGCTTCAAATATGTAATCATACTCTTGGCAGTTTCTTCATCTTCCGTAACTATATTCTGAATATTACCGCCGAGTGCTGTCTCGATTGCCGTTTCATATTTCGCATCTACCTGAATGATATCAGCTACTACGCCGATTATACCCTTATGCTCATGCTTCTGCTCCATAACGGCCTTTACTGCGCCGCCATAGCCTTCATAGCGCTCTGTCAGGTTGGAAAGAGCCTCCAGCTTAGACTTTTCCTGATGATACAAAACCTGTGTATCACGCAGCTTCTGATCCTTATCTGCCAGTTCTTCTCTCATTCCTGCCAGCTTTTCTTCCAGAGTCTCCTGATTATTCTGCAATTCCTGAATAGCATTGCTTACCTTCTCAAATTCCTCTTCCAGATTTTTGATGGTTTCGGTCTGTGCCGCCTCATCAGATTTAGCGCGCAATATTCTTGAATTCAATTCCGACTTCCGGATTTGAATCTGCTCTAGCATTGTATCAAAACGTTCCATTTTGGACTTAATGGTAGCCCTGTTATTCAGTGCATCAAAAATTGCATTCTTATCAGACTCAATCTGTCCATTAATCTCATCTATCTTATTCTGTACGCTCTCTAAAAGCTCTCTGGCTTCCTCTCGTGCCTTCTGCAGTTTATCAAGCTTTTCATCTATTTCGGTTTTCTCCTTAAGGATTCCTTCCTTTTCCTGATTTCTCTCATTAATTTCCGACTGAATCGTGTCAATTCTGGTACGCAGATGTTCTTCATTTCCCTGTGCAGAATTAATCTGCTCTTTTAACACATTTATCTCGCCTTCCAGTTTAGAACGCATAACTCCAGTATCCGTAAGCGTTGCTCTTGCCGCCTCGATTTCCTGATCAAGAAGTTCCAGCCTTGACTCTATCTGCTCATATTCTTCTTTTATACTTTCATATTTCTGAGTTGTTTGTTCCAAATCGCCGTTTGCAATATTCAATTTCTCCTCAACTGCATCTAACTGGCTTTTGACTTTGACATTTTCCACCAGAAAGGCGTTGACATCAAGAGTTTTTAATTCCTCTTTTTTACGCAGATATATTCTCGCTTTTTCAGACTGCTTTTCAAGCGGCTCAATTTGTTTCTCCAACTCAGCCAGAATATCATTTACACGGACGAGATTTTGTTTTTCATCCTCTAATTTCTTCTGCGCAGCATACTTTCTCCGTTTAAATTTAACGATACCTGCCGCTTCATCAAAAAGTTCACGGCGTTCTTCCGGTTTACCGCTTAAGATTTTATCAATCTGTCCCTGACCGATAATAGAATAACCTTCTTTACCTATACCTGTATCATAAAAAAGTTCATTAACATCCTTTAAACGACACATAGTTCCGTTTATCATATATTCGCTTTCGCCTGAACGGTACAGTCTTCTTGAAACCGTAACCTCATCATAGTCAATGGCAAGCTGATGGTCAGAATTATCCAAAGTAATAGCTACATATGCATATCCCAGAGCCTTACGCATCTCCGTACCCGAGAAAATAACGTCCTGCATGGAAGCACCACGTAACTGCTTAATACGCTGTTCACCAAGTACCCATCTGACAGCATCCGCAACATTACTCTTACCGCTTCCATTCGGACCAACAATACCTGTTATACCATTATGAAACTGAAACGTGATTTTATTTGCAAAAGATTTAAATCCCTGTACTTCAATACTCTTTAGATACATATATACCTCGCATATATACTTATTTCTCTATTAGAAGATTTTGTGTCATTATTTAAGCATTTTTAGTGCTTCATAGGCCGCATTCTGCTCTGCTGACTTTTTGGTTCTTCCTGAACCTGTTCCAATCTTTTTTTCATCAATTCTGGCCTCAACAACGAACTTTTTATCATGATCCGGACCTTCCTCGTTTACAAGTTCATAATGAAGAAGTCCTCTGTTTTCACGCTGGACCAACTCCTGCAGAGTCGTCTTGGAATCATAGAATAACTGCTTATTCTCAAGGTCCGAAAGAACATGTTTATGGATAAAAGCTTTCGCCTGCTCCATACCTCCGTCTAAATATACCGCTCCTATGATTGCTTCCATCACGTCAGAGATTATGGAATCCTTGTTTCTGCCCCCTGTCATCTCTTCGCCTTTTCCAAGCTGTATATATTCTTCCAGCCCAAACGTTCTCGCACAGAATGCAAGCGCCGATTCACATACCATAGATGCCCTCAGCTTGGTAAGCTCTCCCTCCGACATCGACAGATTACCATGAAACAGAAACTCGCTGGAAACCAACTCCAACACAGCATCTCCCAGAAATTCAAGCCGTTCATAGTCACCATACTTATTAATTCTCTGCTCATTGGCAAAAGAACTGTGTGTCAATGCCTGCCTGAGCAAAAGCTTGTCCTTGAAAGAATATTCTATTATATTTTCCAGTTCTTCTATAGATATCTGTCTCATCTGCTTCCAGCTTTCCAAATACAACAAAAAACGCAAACTCAGCAGTCTGCGTCTTTTTTCACAACTGCCCAAACAGCTTTTTACATTGCTGAATCAATGGCATCCTTAATTAAGTTTACTGCCTCGCCAACCATTGTAATATTCTCAATTTTTTCTTCAGGTATTTCCATATCGAACTCTTCTTCAATGCCCATTACAATCTGATATACGTCTAAAGAATCCGCACCCAAATCCTCCATAAAAGTTGTTTCCATTGTAATTTCTTTTGGATCTACGTTTAAAATATCCGCAATGATTTGTTTCAGTTTTTCGAATTCCATAATAAATGCCAACCTTCCTTAATCCTGTACGGTAATTTTCTCTTTAATTTTTTCATTTATTTTTTGTTCTTTAAAAGTCACACACTGTAAAATAGAATTTTTTATCTCAACTGCTTTGGAGCTTCCATGAGTTTTAACAACCAAGCCGTTTAAGCCGAGCATCGGTGCTCCGCCATACTGCTCTAAGTCAAAAGCTTTAAGCGTCTTTTTCAAAGCAGGTTTTACTAAAAGCGCTCCTATCTTGCTGCGCAAAGTCGTCATCATTCCCGCCTTTACCTTATTAATCAGAACTGCACCGACGCCTTCATATGTTTTTAATATTACATTTCCGACAAATGCTTCGCATACGATCACATCAGCCATACCGGCAGGAATATCTCTGGCTTCTATATTGCCAATGAAATTTATGTCAGGACAATTCTTAAGCAACGGAAAAGTTTCTTTTACAAGCGCGTTACCCTTATCCTCTTCCGCACCGATATTAACAATCGCTACCTTTGGATTTTTTACACCCATGACGCTTTCCATATAGATTGAACCCATCTTGGCAAACTGCACCAGATGAGAAGGCCTTGCATCAACATTCGCACCACAGTCTATCAAAAGCGAGCAGCCGTTCTCCGTAGGAATAAGCGGCGCAAGCGGCGGTCTTTCCACGCCTTTAATGCGTCCCACGATAATCTGTCCTCCGACTAACGTCGCTCCGGTACTGCCTGCCGATACATACGCATCACAGGTCCCATCCTTGACCAGATACAGTGCCTTCACTAAAGAAGACTCTTTTTTCTTACGAATAGCCATAACGGGAGGTTCCGCAGTTTCAATAATCTCGTCCGCATGAACAATCGTAAGCTGCTCATCCGAATATGTGTATCCTGAAAGTTCCGCCTTTATTACATCTTCTTTTCCCACAAGATAAACTTTTACTTTCTGGTTTTCGTTAATTGCTTCTACGGCGCCCTTTACAATTTCTTTAGGGGCATTATCGCCGCCCATTGCATCCACAGCTACATTTACATACTCACCCATGTCTATAACCGTGCTCCTTCCTCAATCCGCAGATTGCCATTCTCTTAAGCATCTTATACTAATATACTAGACCGCAATATAAAAATCAAGTTTTTAAACAAAAAAAGTCCCCATCAGACCTATCTGGTGGGGAAATGGATTAATCAACTGCAATGATTTCTTTTTTGTTGTATGTGCCGCATTTCTTACATACTCTGTGAGGCACCATTAATGCGCCGCATTTGCTACATTTTACTAATGTAGGAGCAGTCATTTTCCAATTAGCTCTTCTCTTATCTCTTCTTCCTTTAGAAGATTTGTTCTTAGGACAAATAGACATCGTTACACCTCCTTATTCGCGTTAAAGATATCTTTTATCATGGCCATTCGGGGATCCGGAACAAATGCATCACATTCGCAGGTTCCTGTATTCAAATCCTTACCGCACTGTAAACATATACCTTTACAATCCGGCTTGCATAACACCTTCCGAGGCCAGTTGATTATGATTTCATTGTTCAGTAAGTCTTCCACATTCAGCTGAAAGCCATCCATGAAGCTCTGGTCATCATCTTCATCATCAGATAAATCCGAAGACATATCCGACGCATGAACTTCTCTTGAAATATTAAGTTCAAGCTTCTCTTCAACCGGTTTCAAACACCTGTCACAGTTCATGGCAAAAGTAAATGCTGCATATCCATCAATTTCTGCCTTATTCTTACCTATATTGGTAAAAGTAAACTGAACCGGCGACTTATCAAGAATCCGAAACTCTTCCCCACCGATAGAAACCTCATTAAGCTCCGTCTCTACCTGTATCGACAATGTCTCGTCATCGGATGTTAAAACATCAGTTAAATTTATGAACATAGTTGACTCCTATCCATACTCAAACTATTATACATACGGCTTTACAGTTTGTCAACCGAATTTTTTATCTTTTACAACTCACGCATATACTTCGTCTTTTTGTCCTGATACTCTTTTAAATGATTATTCAACGCTTCCGACATACGTTTGGCATTTTGCCATACAATGCTGGAAACTACAATAAAAACAACAATAATGCATAGAAACATAAATCCTGACTTTTTAATATCTCTCACATCATACCAGTCAAAGAACACGGCACAACTAAATACAACAATATTAATATAAATATAGTGAATCAGAATGCGAATGACTGTCTGCTTTGCCGTAATCTCACGCCTCGGATAAATCAGATTTCCAAGCACGCACACGCATGAAGTGATAAGAATCTGCCAGAGTAAACTGACGGAAAGCGTTACATCTTTCGCAAAAATCGTAATAAACAGAGCTGTTGAAAAAAGAACGCCTGTCGTAACATAAGAAAATGTATACAGCATCTCCTTTATTTTCTCAAACATATTATTTACCATACCCTTCCTTTTTTTATCCTCGTATCGTACTGTTAAAGTCCAAGTTTATTTTTTAAAATCGGCACATACTGTCTTGAGATAACAACCCTCTCACCGTTTTGCATCAGTGCTTCAAAACGTCCGTTAAATCCCGGATAAAAATTCTTTACCTTTGCCAAATTTAAGATTACCGACTTGGAGATACGAAGAAAATCTGTTCCCTCAAACCGTCTTTCCAGCTCATACAATTTCAATCTCGTTTCATACATATTATTTTCCAGATAAAGAAACACCTTATTATCTACCGCTTCGAAATAGTAAATGTCACCGGGCTCTATCTGAAGAATTCTCTCATCCTGTCTTACCGTCAGCTTTTCCCTTTTCAGTTTCAGGCTTTTAATAAGCTGAAGAATCGACTCATCTACATTCCTGCATCGAATGATAACCTCTTCTTCTTCGCCCGGTCCGATATCCTCCATAATGATTTTCATATGGCTATGCTCCTTTCCCTTATCTGTCGCGCATCGCCTTTTTTCTGCTGATTAATGCCGCTGCTATAATCACCGAAACGCCAAGTATAAAAAGATACGCCATCTGGGCACCGAATGATACCGTCTCGCCATTCATAACAACCGTTATCCCCATGTTTTCTCTAAAGCCTGACGCAAACTCCTCCGGAAGTCCCGCAAAAGTATTCTCTATTGCCTCTTCGGTACAAATCAACCTCATCATTGCTGCGCCATGCAATACCGGCAGACATTTCAGAACATCCGCAACTTTTTGCGGCAGCATCGACATAGGCAGATAAATCGCTCCTACGAATCCCACCAATGTCCCGATAACCGTAAGCAGACCGCTCCATGCGCTCTCACTGTGGATAAACAGAGCAAGTAAATAAGCAATGGCTGCGTACACAAATGTATTTAGTGCAATCATTCCAAACAATCTTAAGCATGCACCCCCCGCAAGTACATCCTGCCCTGTTGCCGCAAAATATACCTGAGATACGGCAAGTGTAATCAAACACATGGAAGTTCCGATAACCCATGCCGAAAGAATATACCCTAAGCCGATTTCCAGCCTTTTCACAGGCGCTATAAAGAAACTTGACAGGCGATTTTCTGCTTCATCTTTTACCATATTCCCCATTACTGTCATCGCTACGGTGACCGCGTTCGTAACCAAAATTCCTGCCAATGTCCACATCTGTACTAAATATTCTGCATTTGCCTTATCCTTGTCAGTGTCTCTTACATTACCTGCCTGTTCCAGGACTTCTACAATATTTTCACTGTTCATGTTTCCTAAAAATAATATCATAAGTCCCAATACAATTAACATAGATAAAATTGAAAAAAAGACCGCTCCTTTATCCCTTATAAAAATAAGTACATTTCTTTTTACTAAATTCATTACTACTTTCATTATTATCATTCTCCTTTCACTGTTATTGCAGTTCACGAACTTAGGGAAAATAAACAAAAACGGTGCTCATCGCAAGCGCAATCGCGCCTTATTTTGTTTATTTTCCCTAAGTTCTGGTTATCATTTCTTTTCCAGTGACTTCCCAGTTACATTTAAGAACACATCATCCATGGAACCCTGTATTAATTCAAATCCGCTAAGAAACTCCTGCATGCGATTCACAATCGGTAATGCCGACATACTGCTTTCTAATTCGATTACCGCATACTCTTCCCGCTTTTTATATGATAACTGTTGTTGTTTTAAGGATGTTTCAAACGTTTCTTTGTGTTCCTCCTTTGGGATTAACATTAGCTTGTCCTTTGCATACTGCTCCTTTAAGCTGTATGGCGTTCCCCATTCTTTTATATGTCCGCCGTCAATAATCGCAATACTGGAAGCTTTTGCTGCTTCCTCCATATAATGTGTAGTCAAAAATACCGTCATACCCATATCTTTTTGTAACCTTGCAACGCTTTGCCAGACGTTCTTTCTGGTTGCCGGATCCAGCCCCGTTGTCGGCTCATCCAAAAACAGTATCTCCGGTGCATTGATTAATGCCCTCGCAATCTCGCATCGTCTTTTCTGTCCACCCGAAAGCTTCGCAAATCTTCTTCCGTATATATCCCCTAACTCCAAAACCTCGCATATGTTCATAATATTGCTTTTCAGCCTGTTTCCGTCTTTCTCATAAAGAGAACCTCTTATGAACAGATTTTCTTTGACACTCAGTCTTTCATCCAGACAATTATTCTGATAGACAACACCTATTTTTCTTCGTATCTGCTCATTTTCCTCTCCCAGCTTATGTCCGCAGATTTCCACTTCTCCTTCTGTGGGCGCAAACAATGTGCAAAGCATATTGATGGTAGTCGATTTCCCAGCGCCGTTGATGCCAAGAAATCCGAACAATTCTCCTTTTTCAATACTGAAACTTATATCGTCTACCGCTTTTACTTCTTTGAAATACTTCTTTAAATGTGTTACTTTTATTACCGTTTCCATTATTATTACCATATTCCTTTCATAAGCTATGAAACTTGGATAAACTAAGTTTCATAGCTTATAATAAGTCCCTTTTTAATACCGGACAAGGAAAAAACGGTAAGCTGTTTCTAT
>JAIDPH010000198.1 GCA_029062885.1 Lachnospiraceae bacterium | reverse complement strand
GTATCGTTTATGTGTATAAGAGACATGTATATTGTAAAAACTGTATAAATTATCTTGTAATTATAAATCTTTTAAACGAATTCCTTTAGCTACACTTAAAACAAGACCAATCTCTATTAACAGAAATACGACCGACGTACCTCCGTAACTAATGAAAGGAAGGGAAATACCGGTATTCGGAATCGTATTGGTTACGACACCTATGTTCAGAATTACCTGTATCGCAATATGTCCCAGCACTCCTACTACCAGAAGCGCCCCAAAAAGGTCAGGCGCATTATTGGCAATAACCATGAATCTCCATATAAGCATGATAAACATCAATATAACGGCGATTGCTCCAAACAATCCAAGTTCCTCACATATGATTGAGAAAATCATATCATTCTGCGGCTCCGGCAAGAATCCCAGTTTCTGCATGCTGGCGCCAAGGCCTTTACCAAGAATACCGCCTGAACCAATCGCATATAGTCCCTGTATCGTCTGGAATCCCTTTCCGCTGGCAAAAGCTTCAGGGTCAAGCCATGCAAGGATACGCTCACCACGGAACTCCAAACTCTCCGGATTATTTTCCGCCATTTTCACAATAACAAATACCACCAGCGCCGCTCCCGCAGCCACAGCCAGCCCTAAAAAAATGAACCGCTTATAATCCGGACATGATACAAAAAGCATCAGGGCCGCTATTCCCATAACAATAATTGCAGAACTTAAGTTAGATGTAATCCGCCATAACATCAGGGCAATCGGCACCGGAACCGCCATAACCGTATAGAAGCCTTTTCTTTCACGAATACTCTTACCCATGGAACATATCATGCTTGCCAGAAAGAGAATCATACAAAGCTTCGCAACCTCCGCCGGCTGTAAGGAAATTCCGAATATACGAAGCCATCTTTTCGCACCATTCGCAGTAACTCCAAAAGGAATAATAAGAAGTATCAATATAACCGATACAATATATCCCAAAACCGCAAAACGCTCCCAAAAGTGATACGGAATGCTAGATACGAAAAACATCGCCGCAACTCCAAGGATAGTCGCAAAAAGTTGTTTTTTAAAATACCATGCCGAATCACCATAACTTAAATTAGCCATATAAGAACTTGTGGAATAGAGCATTACCAGTCCAAATCCCAAAAGAAATATGACAATGAACAGCATACTGTAATCCATATAGCTTTCAGTATTCGATTTTCTGCGAGATATAGTTCTTGCCTGCACGCCTGCCTCCATTCCGCTTTAAGCGGTTTAATCCAATTCATTCACAAACTCTTTGAACATTCTGCCTCTTACTTCATAATTAGGAAACATTCCCCAGCTTGCGCATGCGGGAGAAAGCAATACCGCATCACCTGATTCGGCATTTTCCACACATACATCAAAAGCCTCTCTGAAGCTGTCAGCAAAAATGATATTCTCTATTCCATGCTTTCTAGCACATTCTGCGATTTTCTCCCTTGTCTGTCCTATCAGTACGAAACACTTTACTTTTCCGTCAAAAGCCTCTATCCATTCATCATACTCACTCTGCTTATCATAGCCTCCGCCAATCAATATTGTAGGCTTACTCATAGCCTTGATGCCCTGGATGGCTGCATCCGGATTGGTACCTTTGGAATCATTATAATAGTCCACGCCACCCTTGGTGGCCACATATTCTATTCTATGTTCTACTGCCTTGAAATCCTTTACCGTATCTATAATTTTATCCATTGGTACGTCCATAGACTCTGCGATAGCTATCGCTGCCATTACATTTTCCACATTACACATACCCACCAGATTCATTTCATGAATATTCATAAGCTTATCAGTCTTACCGACATGTGCCTGATAAATATCTTCCCCATCCAGATACAGACCTTCTTCAAGTTTATGAGATGAAGAAAAATAAATCACCCTTGCAGGACAACGCTCGCCGAAGCGCCTTGTATATTCATTGTCGTAATTAAGGACACATACATCAGACTTAGTCTGATTCAGCGTAATACTTTCCTTTACCGCCGTATAATTCTCCATTGTATGATGCCTGTTTAAGTGGTCCGGCGTAATATTTAAAATCGCGGATACTGCCGGATGGAAAGCTTCTATTGTCTCCAACTGGAAGCTGCTGATTTCAGCTACAGTCACGGTATCTTCTTTAGAATCAGGCGCTGTCAATGTATATGGATTACCGATATTGCCTACCACACAGACATCTTTATAATGAGTCCTCATAATTTCACCCACTAAAGAAGTCGTCGTCGTCTTTCCGTTAGTGCCTGTAATCGCGATTACCCTTCCCTGTCCAAGCTCATATGCAAGCTCTATCTCACCCCATATTTTTATTCCCTGTTTACGAAATTCTTCCACGAATTCCGAGTCCACCGGCACTCCGGGACTAAGAACTACCAATTCAGTCGATTCCTTTATTTCTTCCGGCAGCCTGCCGATAATCACTTCCTTCTTACATGAATCCGAAAGCTTCGCAGCCACCTCTTCTTTTACAAGTTTCTCATTCTCATCATACAAAACCGGTTCTGCGCCGGCTCTGCTTAAGCTTTCTACCGCGCCTATTCCACTAATTCCGGCTCCAACTACCAATACTTTTTTATTTAGTAATTTCATATTATTTTTCACGCTTTATACCCCCATCAGAGCCACCAGACAAAGCAGCGCCGTCACAATTGAAAATACTGCAACCACTCTCGTCTCT
>JAIDPH010000197.1 GCA_029062885.1 Lachnospiraceae bacterium | reverse complement strand
TGTAAGTATTGCAATTAATCATAAATATACGAAATATGCGTATGTTATGTTAACCTCTTTATTCTTTCATCACAAAGCAATGCCAAAATCCGTGACGGTCTATGTCCTACAATCTGATCTGACCAAGGAAGATCAGATGCTTTTACAGCAGTTGGCAGAACAATATGATCAAATAATTTTCTTTCTGCAAGTAGAGATCGGTGATTATGCTGACAAACTGCCAACTACTAAGGACTGGTCATTGGAGATGTATTACTGTCTGTTATTAGGGGAACTTCTACCAAAAGAAGTTACGCGAGTATTGTATCTGGATGTTGATATTATCATCAATAAACCACTTCTGGATTTCTATCAGATGGATATGCAGGGGACGCATCTGGCAGCGGCGGATGACCCAATAATACAGAAAAACTTCAGTATACAACAGCAAAAAATCTTTGCAGACTTTTCAGAACCAATTCGCTATTTTAATTCAGGAGTCATTCTTATGAATTTGGAAATGATAAGAGGACATTATACTTTCGCCGATTATTGTCAGGTGGCGAAACAATTTTCTTATCAGTTATCTAATCCTGACCAGGACTTGTTGAATTATGTACATGCGGGAAATGTATATTATATTGACAATAGCCGCTATAATGTTTTTTCCCAAATTGCAGAAATGGAGGATGGGTACGAACAACTCAAAGAGCAGGCAACAATTGTCCATTATGCCGGCCGCAAGCCCTGGAGCTATAACGGTGTACACTATGGCGTAGAAAGACTATGGTGGGATTATGCGAAATTAAGCCCTTTTTATTATGAACTAATGGAAGCTGTATTTCTGGCCGGATTGCAGGATGACTCTTATGAATCGATCATGACTCTTGTCAAGGAAAATAACCAACTAAAAAAGGCCTTGCAGGAGGCGACAGATTTGTGCAAAAAACTATTTTCCATGGTAAATGGGTAAACACGATATAAAGCCGCTAAAAGCCATACATTCCGTCATAGAATAAGAGAGATGTTGACGTGAGTACGTGCATTCTATCTATGACAGGTACTCCGCAACAAATTTCTCTTTCTCAACATCATAATCCTTTAGATTAACAAATCCACAATCATGTACGCACCATGGTTCCCTCATACTTGGAACCACTACCTGATAACCATGCCTGATAAATTCCATACTCTGTGAGCAATCATAGAAATCCCACTTATCAAATAAATCCTCCCGCCACGGAATATCATATTGCGTGACCATAAGGAACCCGTCTATCGCATCTACCTGCATGTATTTTAAACTTAAATTAACTGCATTGCATAACAGTTCTGTCTCATATATATGCTGTTCATACAGCATACCATATCTAACGCCCTCCCACATTACACCGGAAGCCGGCATCGTTTTAACTCCTATATTTCCGATCATACCAATCTGCGGATGGTTCATAAAAATATCCAGACAACCCTTAATAAAATTCGGATTAATGATAAAAGTATCATGATGAAGATATACCTTATACTTAGCCTTGCTACAATGCATTGCTTCATTATATCCTGCCGTCATAGATTTTGCTTCTTCGACAGTCAAAATCTCAACATCTATTCCTTCCGGCACGATAAGGTGATTAATATAGTGAATACACTCTTCAGCATAGATCGGATTATTCGTGCATATGATAAAGCAGATCTGCTGTGTATCATCACTCCTATATGTGTCTATTCCACTATTACTATCCGCCTTTTCATCCATCTTTGCAGCCGATACATTCACGTCCATTTCAACAGGATCCTCAACTGCCTTTTCCGCTGCTCCAGTACCAATTCTCTGCAACACTTTATCTTTATGCACCGCGCTGAAATCAAGCACGCGCAACAGCTCATAGGAAGAAATCTGATTCTGAACAAGAAACTCCTCAAAAATCCTCATATCATCCATTACGTTGAACTCAATTCTTCTTAAATAAAATTTCAATATGGTATAACGCTTTATTAACGCTTCCATATCTGACACTTTTTCAAAAATTGTCCTCTGGCCTGCAGCCCTCTCTTGTTCATGGACCGTGCACAAATAACAAATTATAGCTAAATCGTTATCATGTTCCGTCACGTCTTTATGAGCAAGCAACTGCTCTTTAATCTCATCATGCTTTCCCGATTCCAGCATCTGATTCACTTGCTGTTTTAGCTGATCTCCATTCATATTTCCCCTCATTTTTGTGCCTCAACTACATATTGAAACAGCTCTTAATCCATTATATTGCAAACAACCTTTCCAACCCCTCTTTGTAAGAAAACATATCCTTCACCTTTTTCTTCCCTCTTTCTGCGATCAATCTTCTCTCTTCATCATGAGTCAGATAAAAGCTGATTTTATCCATGCATTCTTCCAAGCCGGTAAATGTTGCTATTTCCTTCCCTTCTTCAAAATATTCTGCAATCTCCGGCTGCCAATTGGACAATACAAAACCGCCGCATGCCATAATATCAAGTACTCGCAACGGTATGCCTGAATGAATGGACCGTAAGGAAAGATTCAGATTAATCTTACTGCCCGAGAACACCAATGGCATCTGTTTATGATAGTCCACTATACCTTTGTGATATTTCTTAAGCATGGGCTGTTCATGCAAATCCGAACCGCTGTACAAACTGAACCGGTATTGCTCCCCAAATTTCTCTGCAATCCGGTTCAGCAATATTCTTCGTTCTTCCACTGTCACTTTCTTCTCCAAGACAACCGCCTGTAAAACATCCTCTGCATCAGCAAAATAGTCTTCACCCAGCATCAGCCCTTCTTGTTCCATCTTCTCTTGTATCACATGAATATCTATTTCTCCTGATACAAGCGCTTCACTTATATAATCAACTTCATATGAAAAACATTGTTTTCGTATCATGCAATCGAACTGCTCTTGTTCCTGCTTCTCCAACAGTCTATTATAATAGTTATGTTCATCCGTATACAGCGAACCTACAAAAGATATATCACTCTGAAATATCTCAGATTCTTTACGTCCTGCCCTTCTGATTACCTGTTCAAAACAATCCGCATCTACAGACAACGGTATATGAAAGACCGTCTGCACACCTTTTCCCTGCAGCTTATGCATCATATCTTTATCAAAAATGCCAATATGATTACATGGCAGCATAACCTGTCGTGCATACAAAGTAAAATGAGGACTATCATATATCCACGCATAATAAGGTATCTTACAGGTATCACAAATCATAGAAATGATAGGAAAATAGTTAAATGATATAACTGCATTAATATTTTTCTGATGAATATATGGTATCATCTTAGCCGCCAATTCTATATCCCGCGTG
>JAIDPH010000196.1 GCA_029062885.1 Lachnospiraceae bacterium | reverse complement strand
CCGGAAGCACATCCAATCCCAAAAGCATAATATTCTTTCCGTTAGGATCATAAAGACTCGCATCCGTAAAAAACTCGTCCCGAAACGAATACTCATTGGTGGAAAGCCCGTTCAAAAATCCGGCGATCTTTCCGGTAGACTTGTCAACCGCTACCAGAAAAAGTTCCGGTGCCGCCGCCACGCGTTCCCGCATCGCTTTGGGCGAACACGCTTCATTCGGCGAAAAGCACAGTTGCTCTATCTCAACGACCTGTTCTGTTTCGTCCAGTCTGATATTTCTAAACTCAAAACGTTCCTGAAACAATATTTTTTTCTCCATAAACACTCAGTTTTCCTCCAAAATATCTCTATATGCCACAAGCTTAACATTCCCCATCTTATCCGCAGCATCCACGCACCCTTTGGTAAATCCATTTTTTGCAAACAAATACAACCATATTGTGTCATAGTGAAACTTTTGGCTCCGCCTTACCAGAGTTTCCAATACACTCGCATCAACCTTTTCATTGGTCCATTTACATTCGCCAAAGAGTACCGTATTCTTATCCTGTTCGCCCATAATATCAATTTCCGTCTGCTTTCGGGTAGCCGGATTAGTCCCCCACCAACGACCAAGTTCTCTAAATTCCACAGGAGATTTACCGGCCAGCAATAAGCTCCAGAGGTACTGCTTACATATCTCCTCAAACACCTTCCCCATATGTTCCGACAGATGTGGTTCGATTCTTCTATAGGCCAGATCAGCAGCTCCACGACCAATAATCGAATAATTCTCCGGGACAAATCTATACCAGAACCGGAACATATTATCAGCAATGCTGTAAATTGATTTTCGGGATTCTTTTTCACCGTAAGACGTTTCCTTTTGAACCAGCCCAAGCGCTATCAAATTTTTCAAATAAGTGGCGCAGACACTGGTACTCTCACCCACTTTAGTAGAAATCTCTGCCATGCGGGATGCCCCGGTTGCAATGGCAATAATAATAGCGTTATAAAGCGCCGGTTCACGCACCTCTTGCTTCAATAGATTCTCCGGCTCCTCAAAAAGTGACGATGTCGGATTAAAAAACGTATTCTTAATGTTATCCTCAACACTCAATTTATCATCCATCTGCAACAGATACTGCGGTGTCCCGCCCACAATTCCGTAAATCAACGCTTTGTCCTCATCGGAGAAATTCTTGAAACACCGGCAAGTATCTGCAAAATCAAACGGCAGTATCATCATCTGTGCCGTACGCCTGCCATAAAGCGGCGCTTTATAGCTCAATACATGATCTTCCATATAAGACATAGAAGAACCGCAAAGAATCAGCATCAGTTTGGAACTGTCTTTGTATTGATCAATTAATAGCTGTAACGTAGAAGCCAGACTCTCAGAAGAACGAGCCACATTAGGATACTCATCGATTGCCAAAATCAGACGCTCATTTTCCGCCAACTTAAACACATATTCCAATGCAGACTGAAAAGAAACAAAAGTCGTCTCTACCGGAATACCTGTTCCGAACTCCAGGATATTCTTACTAAAGTTTTCCAGATTCTGCTTGGCATTGCTCTCCACCCCCATAAAATAGATTGCCTTTTTATCTTTAATAAATTGGGTGATGAGCGCAGTTTTTCCCACGCGCCGACGTCCGTAAATGACTGCAAACTCAAACTTGTTCGATGTATATAACCTATTCAGCGAGTCCAATTCTCTCTCTCTGCCAATAAACATTTTGCAACCTCCAATCAATATTATTTATAATATACCAATCGGAGGCATTTTAGTCAATTACGATTTACTAATTTATGATTTACCAAAAAAGAAGTCAAAGCATCAACTCCTAACTTTCCCATAAATACCTTTTTTACTACTCATGAGTAGTATACTTTAAAGTAGTTAATTTCTTTTCAATAGTTTATCTCTCCACCTCCATACAATTCCTCCAATCCGACCAATTTCACCAAATCATCCTCTGCATGCTCTGCTACCCAATCCGTAAAACCGCTTTTGGCAAAGAGGAGATACTGCACCACCGTGTACTCTTTTGCAATCAGCCCATTTTTCTCCAACAATTCTTCATAGATTTTCTTATCAATCGGCTCATTTCTGAATTTGCATTCCCCCAAAACCGCTTTTCTTGACATCTTGTCTAATCCCACCACATCAATATCCGTTGTCTCCCGCTTAACGGGATCAGTCCCCCACCATTTACCAACCCCTGTAACAAAACAGTTCAATCCGCCGGAAAGACCCGCAAACAGAGTAAAATATTTGCACATATCCTCAAAAACGCTCCCCATAAATTCCGGCAATCTGGGCTTTACCACATTATAATAATAGAGTTCTCCGCGATCGAGCTCGATTGCCCCCATTCCATCGGGAACAAATTTATACCAGAATCTGAACATGTTATCTTTCAAATTATACTGGACTTTTTTCTTATTTGATTCGTCAGTTATTGCCTTTTCCCTCACCACAATCCCTGTTGCAATCAGGTTCTGAAGCGCATGAGACACCACGGACTGCTCCAGATGTGTTTTATCAGAAATTTCATTTACTTTATTTGATCCCGACGCAATTTCAGTAATAATATCATTATAAGTACTTACGTTCCTGAATTCCTGCGTCAGCAAATTACTTGTTTCCTCATATAAATATCCTGCTTTTGTAAAAAAAAGCTGAACAATATTCTCATCCAAAGACTTGGAA
>JAIDPH010000195.1 GCA_029062885.1 Lachnospiraceae bacterium | reverse complement strand
TCCGTTGTTGCTGATTGTCGTGTTGGCTCGGAGATTTGTATAAGAGAATTCTTCTCTCCTCTACCGTCACTTTCTTCTCTAACACTGCTGCCATTAGAATATCTTCCGGCTTTGCAAAATAATCCTCGCCAAGCATCAACCCCTGCTGTTCCATTTTCATGCGCATATCCTGCATATCTATCTCATCCGACAACACAGCCTGTTTCAGATAGTCTTTCCGGTAATCAAAGCACTGCTGCCTAATCGCCTTTTCTCCCCCCGAATCTGCTCCAAACAGCATATCATAATAGTTATGCTCATCCGTGTACAAAGATCCCACAAAAGAAATATCACATTGATACTTTTCCTGTTCCGCCCGGGACGCACCGGCAATCGCTTTATCAAAGTATTCCACATCAACTGACAACGGTACATGATATGCCGTACCCACTCCGTAATCTTCCAACTGCCTCACCATCTCTTTGTCAAAAATCCCGATATGATTACACGGTAAAGTAATCTGTTTCGCATATAAAGTAAAATGCGGACAGTCATATACCCATGAATAATAGGGAATCCGGCAGGTATTGCAAATCATGGAAATAATCGGAAAATAGTTAAAGGAAATAACCGCTTCAACCGCCTCCGCATGGATATGCTGTATCATCTCCATGGCAAGTTCCATATCACGTGTATAATGTTTACATTCCTTACGAAACCATGTTACTGAAAACCCCATCTTTATTAAATTGTCTGCCAAAACTTTTTCGTTGTTGGCGTTCCATGAATATAATAATAAACGCACTCTTTCCAGCAACCTTTCTGTATAAGCATCTCTACACTAAGTTTAAGCGCCCACCAAAATAACATATAACTCATTAGTCCTCACATCATACACAAAAACCTTAAATTCTCAGATACCATAATAGTAACATCCTTTTCTCCCGAATATGTATTCATGAAAAAAGATATTCCTGCATCCTGTAAGGCATAACCAATCAACTCACATGTCCGCCGTTCACCTTCCCTGTCACAGTCATCCATCATAATAACAAAATCATCATTCAGGCATCCGGGCAATATGCTTAAAATATCCACTCTCGAATAATCCGGGCTTCTGTAACCGTAGGGCCCGTCAATTAATATTACATCAAATATTTTGTTTTTCAGTTTTTCCTCAAACCCCGCATATTTTGTAACATTAGTTGAGCGGTCTTCCCCTTCTATGTTTACGGAAACATCCTCTATACTACATCTTACTACTTCTGTGGATTCCGGAAGCGGAAAATGATTTGTAAAAAAATCTATCCAGCTTTCATCATGTTCGACAACATAGTGCTTACACGCCCCGTTTGTAGAAGCTACATAGGAACCAATTAACTTGGTAGATTGTCCCATACCCAGTTCTAAAATTGACTTAGGATTAGTTTCATTTAAAACTCTATATAATACATACATGCACTGATATCCTATTGCTCCCCTTCCAGGTGAAAAGGCCATATCCTGGCTCAGCCATTTACTTCCCCTTATCGTATCATGATAAACTTCACTCCAGATAAGTTCCTGTATTTTTCTTTCCAAGCCGCTCATACTATTCTGATTCATACTTCTCTCCTTTTATAAGCCTTTGATTACCATATTTTCTCTCCATCTCTTCTTTTACGAATATATGCATTCTGATATATGAACAAATCGCACAAATCATAATGAAAATCATTTTTCCAACAGGCATATCCTATACTTAACTGATCTCTTCTGCTCTTTTGGCAAACTTCTTCCCACCAGCATTCCATAACACTTTGCAATTTCTTATCGTCATGCCTGCGCACCAGACATGCAGTATCCGTTAGGCCATAACTTTCCGGATATCCTTCCTGCCTGTATCCCTTCATCTGCCAGTCAATCACTTCCGGCTTATCTTTACCCTGTTCCATGCAAATCCGTGCTTCCTCATATGCACATTCTCTCACATGATGCGGAAAGCAGAGCATAGGACTTCCCTTACTATATTTCCTGGCATATTCACTCAAATCACCAACTATTTGTATTTTACCGTCTACATAGATGGAATAATGATAGTCCGGTAAAAATTGGTGGCATAAAATTTTATGTTTTCTGGCAAGCCTTGTCATATCCAACTCTTCCGGATTTTCTATATACCGCACATTCCATACTTCCGAACGAAGTTTCTCATTATCGGTAAAACAAACATAATCAAATGTCGAATCAATGTATTCCGGCTCGCGCAGCACATCATAGTCCCCGGTAATAACCGTATAGATAACACCTTTTCCGTGAAAAGCCACTTCTCCTTTCAAGGATTGAAACGGATACTTATCATACACAGCTTTTGCCCTCTGTTGATAACGCTTCACAATCACAGGATCGCTCATCCGCCTGAGCCTGTCCATTCTATCGTTGGACACCGATGATGTTTCTTGTAAATCATCAATCAAACTATCTACCAAAATTGTCAGTCCATCAATGTTTCTCTCTGCAAGAGCATCACCTATCAACAAATCATATATAGCAATATATTCTCCTAAACTATTGAACTGTTCTTTCCGTCTGTCATGTTCCGCATAAACCATTCCCAGCAAATCCTGTTTGGGGAATTCTTCTACGCTTAACGCTCCTGTCAACAAATATTGCTTCAGTTCTTTCAATATCTCTGCACTTTTATTATCCACGTTCTATGCTCCCTGATTACCTATAATAAT
>JAIDPH010000194.1 GCA_029062885.1 Lachnospiraceae bacterium | reverse complement strand
CATATTTTTTCCTCCATTGTAACTTGATATATTTGCAGCAGAAACAGCTTTCTTCTGCTTTACAATTTGTTCAAGTGGAGCATTAGCAACTCTTTTATTGACATTTTGATAATATTCATATTCCATACTTGAACCTATTACTTCACCACATCGTGGGCAAATCAAGTATTCCTTTTCACGAAACCCAGCTAATTGCTTTTCCACGCGATATGCAAACTCATTGTTGCACTTAGTGCATTTTGAAAAATTCACCATATCCTTTTTCCTTTCAGAAAAGTAGCTCTTTATGCGTAGTAAATTAGTAGTTTACAATCAAAACCTCCTCACTCACTGAGGTTTTATCTTTAGTTTGATAATTTGAATTAGAATAGCTGTAATTAAGAGGTATTACACGATATTTTGAATTACTGTCAGTCCAATCAATAAGCATTTGATTTTCCTTACCTTTGCTTCGAAGAACATTTGATAACGCAAATCTTATTCTTTGCTTATCTGCCTTATCAAGAAAACTATATAATGCCTTTTCTCTGTCCTTGTTCCACCCATCCTGCTCATTATAGGTTGCACAAGTTATCAGATAAGGCGGATCGGCATATATGAAATCGTTTTCGCCATAACCTTCAAGATCAAACTGTTCAAAATCAATGCTTGATATGACAAAATTGCCCTCCTTCAATCGATCAATGAAGTCAGACAGCTTATCTTGCATTTTTGTATTATAATCCCGTTTACCTACCGGAAGATTGAACTCTCCGTTACTGTTAAATCTTATTTGATTATTAAATGAATAGACAATAAGAACATATAACATAGCATAGTAGTAGTAATCGTGATGTTTGTATTTGTTAAAATCCTCACGAAGTCTCAAAAAATTGTCTTTATTGAAAGCCCCAAGCCCCTTAGAACTTTCGCAGCCATAGTACTCATAACCATAAATATCTGAACGGGATAGGGAATATTTTTCGATAATACCCTCTATCATTTTGAGCAGCACATCTTTTTCCATATTACGAAACGTGTTATACAGATACAACAAATTCATATCAATATCATTAAGGACAACTCTGTCAGCGTCAACGTTAATTCCAACATTACATCCCCCACAAAACAAGTCAATAAATGTGCCATTAACATTAGGAAACAGCGGTAAAATTTGCGATAACAGCTTAAACTTACCACCAATATAGTTAAGCGGGGAAGGAATTATAGCCTTTTCTAATAACACTTGCATAAGAACAACCTTTCCTCGTTATCATCAATGTTGGATTTTCCCGCAGTAAACGCCTTATAGCTCTCCGAAAAGACTTGAACATCGCCTTTTTCACCAAGAACCTTTAAAATGACATCATCAGTTATTCTCGCGTTAGAACGATCATTACCCTTATTAGCCATATTATTATACGAAAGCAAGATATAGTGTGCATTTATATTTCCAATTAACTCTTCAAAAGCGGTACTTGCTTTTTTAGTACAGTAATCGCTTTTGATAGCACTTCTATCCGGTTTTCTTGCAACACCGCTTACAACAGGTTTTTCCCATCTTGCGACATTCTCTATTAGATGATATGTATCACAGTACTGTCGTGAATTATAAGGGGGATCAATATACACAAGATCCGCCTTAATATGTTTTACAAGTTCATTAGCATCTTCATTAAAACATTGATTTTTGCGTTTGTTCTGCTTCGGTGTTGGTACCGCAAGTTCCAAATGTTTATCAAATTCAACTCCCTTGCGATATGCGTCATAATGCCCGCAAGTATTTGCTATCTTATCCATTGCATACAAAAGCGATGTGATGAGAATAGCACGTTCGCGTTCGTTAAGCTCACCTGCAAGGAAATCGTCCTCGATGTTCTGTCGAATATAGCCTATACGGCTGCAATCATCTTTGCTGAAATATGTATCTGCAAAATTCTCTGTCATATAATTTTCTTCATCTATACTGAAGCTATTGTAGTTTACAATGTAATTAATAATTTTCTGCTTTGAAAATCTCTCCGATGAAAACCAAGCCAAGTTGCAGATATAGTTGCTATAAAGAATATCATTTGTTATTATACGTTTATCAAGAAAGGCAGACGCTACCGCACCTGTTCCGGAAAAAATATCCGCAACAGATTTTATTTCGGTACAATTAAGGTTCACTACATTTGTGATGAATGGGAGCAGCTTGTACTTGTTTCCAAGATAACGTCTATTGTTGATTGCAGTAGTCCTGTATGTTGATACATTAGATATATTTGACATTACTGCCCCCCACTTCAACACAAAAAAATATAATCGTATCCTTTTATATAAATATTATAACATAATTTTATAAAAGTTCAACCATTTTTATATCAATCAATCCAAATTGATCTTGAATTTATAGGACTTAAACAAGTTCCATTAAATCTCAGAGTTGGTTTAATAGTTCCAAAGAAATACCCCTTAAAACGGCATAACAAAGCCATTTGTGCTAATATACTTTAGTGCCACCCAGTAGGGCTTAAACAAACCCCCAAAATTCAAAAATTGGTTTAACAGATACAAAAAAATGACCTCACAAATGGCTTTATATAGCCGTTTGTAAGATCATTTTTGCTGGCTCCCCCGACTGGACTTGAACCAGTGACACCCTGATTAACAGTCAGGTGCTACTACCGACTGAGCTACGGAGGAATATGAAAACTCAGCAGCTATAGTTGCTGCTGAGTCATATTAAGATGTCGGCACCTATCTATCTTCCCGGGCAGTTGCCCGCCAAGTATTGTCGACGCAAACGAGCTTAACTACTGTGTTCGGAATGGGAACAGGTGGACCCTCGCCGCCATCGGCACCGACCGCATTGACGCTTCGCG
This sequence comes from Lachnospiraceae bacterium, assembly GCA_029062885.1. Classification (GTDB taxonomy): domain Bacteria; phylum Bacillota; class Clostridia; order Lachnospirales; family Lachnospiraceae; genus UBA3282. The sequence goes on along the minus strand of JAIDPH010000194.1, from coordinate 260 downwards.
TCAACGCTAACAAAATGCTTCGCATTTTGTTCATGTTGAACCTCTGTCTAAGGAGAATTTATTCTCTTTGCAGAGGCGTGAGAGAAGATCTCTCAAAACTGAATAACGAATCAAAGAGCAAGACAAATTCATTAAGGTTTAAGCCCTCGACCGATTAGTATTCGCTGGCTGAACACATTACTGTGCTTACACCTTGAACCTATCAACCTTGTAGTCTACAAGGGGTCTTACTGCTAAACGCATGGGATATCTTATCTTAA
>JAIDPH010000193.1 GCA_029062885.1 Lachnospiraceae bacterium | reverse complement strand
ATACAATAGAAACGGATATGATAAATATACCGTGAACAACATGAAAGAGAGGGTATAAGTATGGGAAGAGTGGAAATTAGGGAGATTAAAGAGGAAGTTTTAATAAATTAGATGAAGTATTAGATAATACGGGGGTGAATGAATTGTTAGGTAAAAAGAAAGAAGAAAAGAAAACAAATGTTATTGTATGGGTACTGGCTATTATAGGAGCGGTTGCCGCAGTTGCAGCTATTGCTTACGCTGTATATCGCTATATGCAGCCTGATTATCTGGATGACTTTGATGATGATTTCGATGACGACTTTGATGATGATTTATTTGAGGATGAAGATGAAGATACGCCGGAGGAATAATCGGAGATCGTATAATCCATTTTTCTAAGAATTGTGAAGTGATTTTTACAAAGCAATTTTGGGAATACGATGAACTTGTATTTTATGCGGGATGTACTGAATATAAGCGGTGCATCCCGTCTTTTACGCTATGTGTGAGTATACAAATGATATACTTTTATTGCTTCTGTGGCTATTATTTTTGCTCGTAAAATATTGAGTATAAATCCGTGAATTTGAGAAAGGACATGGTTGATAAAATAAAAAATGAAAAAGGGTCAGATTATCGAAGGAGTTGTACAAAGGGTTGACTTTCCCAATAAGGGAATTGTAGAGAACGCAGAGGGAATATGTGTAGTGAAGAATGCGCTTCCGGGGCAGAAAGTGAGATGCTCTGTGAACAAAGTCCGAAAAGGGAAGGCAGAGGGCAGATTATTAGAAATCGTGGAGCCTTCGACATTGGAGCGTACAAGTCCGTGTCCGCATTTTGGTATATGCGGAAGTTGCGTTTACCTTTCCCTGCCTTATGAAGAACAGCTTAAGCTCAAAGAGTCTCAGGTAAAGAAACTGCTTGATTCCGTGTTGGAGAAGCAGGGCGGATTTGAGTTTGAAGGAATCAAACCAAGTCCCATATCCGGCGGTTATCGCAATAAAATGGAATTTACATTTGGAGATGAAATAAAAGACGGTCCGCTTTCTCTTGGAATGCACAAAAGAGGTAGTTTCTATGATATTGTGTCTGTCACAGACTGTATAATTGTTGATGAGGATTATCGGAAGATTTTGAAGTGTGTCAGAGACTATTTTGCGGCTTTGCAGGAAAAAAAGGTTGATATAAAATTTTATCATAGATTGCGGCATGAGGGCTATCTGCGTCATCTTTTAGTGCGAAAGGCAGCGAAAACAGGGGAAATATTAATTGCACTTGTTACGACGACGCAGGTTATATGCGGTAGTATAGCAGATGGGAAGAAAGTAAGCGAAAACGAAACTGGTGAAAATGAAGCAAGCAGGAACAATGAAGAATATAACGAGAAACGTATATTGGAGGGATTCAAACAGGAATTACTCAATATTTCACTGGACGGAAAAATCGTGGGCATTCTGCATACCAAAAATGATTCCCTTGCTGACGTGGTACAAAGTGATGATACAGAGATTCTGTATGGGCAGGATTACTTCTATGAGGAGCTGCTGGGGCTTAAGTTCAGAATATCAGAATTTTCATTTTTCCAAACAAACAGCTTGGGAGCGGAAGTCCTGTATCAGACTGCAAGGGACTATATTATGGATTTTATTAAGCCGGCAGGTGATAAGATTGTGTTTGATTTGTATAGCGGAACAGGGACGATTGCCCAGTTGATGGCTCCGGTAGCCAAGAAAGTAATCGGCGTGGAAATCGTAGAAGAAGCAGTGGAAGCTGCAAGGCAGAACGCAGAATTGAATGGTTTACATAATTGTGAATTTATTGCTGGTGATGTTTTAAAAGTGATTGATGAAATAGAAGAAAAGCCTGATATCATTATTCTGGACCCTCCACGTGACGGTATCAATCCCAAGGCGCTTGATAAGATTATCCGTTATGGAGTAGAACATATTTTGTATATATCCTGTAAGCCAACCAGTCTTGTACGGGATTTGGAGGTGTTCATAGAAAGAGGATACAGGGCAACGAGGGCCGTAGCGGTTGATATGTTTCCGTGGACGGGGAATGTAGAGACGGTATGTTTATTGTCCAAACTGAAAAGTAAAAGCAGTATTTGAATTGAAAAGGAGCTGTGAAATAATGAGATATTCTATCTCACTATTCTAAGAGCTCCTTTTATTTTAGATACATATTACGAGAATAAATGTGTGATTACCATATATTAACGAAACGGGAATAATAGTGAAATTTGTTATTGACACATATTAACGATTATGGTAATGTGTAGTTAACGAATGATACTGGTATTTTATTTGTTATTATTGAGGTGATATGGAAGAGAGGATAATCTTATGTTTATTGAAGAAAGGCATCAGGCTATATTGAATTGGCTGAATGAAAAAGGGAGCATTACTACAGGCGATATTCAAAGGCAATTTTTAGTAGGTTATGATTCAGCTAAGCGTGATTTAAGAATTCTGGAAGAGAAAGGGTTATTAAAAAGAACGCACGGTGGAGCATTACCGATACATCAGATTGCATTCGGGCGTCCTGAGAAACAGACAATAAGAGATATTGTTTCTGTTAAAGACAATTATTATTCAGTTGCTTTAAAAGCTGTATCAATGATAAAAAATCAAGATGTGATTTTTCTTGCATCTGCAACGGTATGTTTATTTATGGCTCAAAATATTCCGGATAATCTTAGAATTAGGGTAGTTACTAATTCGATTGTTATTGCAGAAGAACTCCGGACAAAGGATAATGTGTCGGTTATTCTTTTAGGCGGAGAGATGGATAACAAAGGAAATTGCTATGATTCAATAGCCATTGAGACAATAAAAAGATTAAGATTTGATAAATGCTTTATTACATCAGCATTTATTTCAGCGGATTTTGGTCTCTCTATTCAGAGAACATCGGCAATCAGTTTCTTTAATGCGGTAATAGACAGTTCAAAACAGACAATTGGATTATATCCAAAAGAAAAGATAGGGTTTGATTCGATTGTAAGTATTTGTCCTGTCGAAAGGCTAAATATAATGATCACTGATTGGGATGCGGCAGAAGAGGATTTAAAATTGTTTGATGAAAAAGGTATTGAGATAGTTGTTGTAGAAAAAGATGATGATAATGTCGATAGTGAGTAACACTAATATTTAAATTGTCTTTTTAATGGTGGAATATAGAAAATAGCTTTTTGTTACATGAGGCAGAGAGCTATTTTTTATTTGGAGAGTTCAAAAATACATGCTGAAATGTCAGTTGGTAGTGAGAGAATAAAAAATATAGAGCGAAAAGAAATGTGAGTCACTCATTGCGAAGAAACGAATAATGTGATATGATGTATATAACGCAATGCGTGGAGAGGCGTCTATACACACAATTTTTAACAGTAAAATACGAAGGAGTGAAAGGCTTACGTTGGAGAGAAATGTAGAAATTGTTACGGGCAGTGAGAAAAAGAAGTTTGTGAGAATTAATGATATCAGGTTTCATGGGAAGCGGTCTATCGACTGGAGGCAACGAGAATACCTGAAAGATTATGTTGATTCGGTATTCGGCGGATGGAAAAAGTATCTATATGATATCCTAGACATAAAAAAACGAGCAACTATCTCAGCTCATAATGAGCTTACCAGACACAAAACCCATTTCTCTTTGGCAGAAACATAACATAGATGGCACCATTTTGTCAAATGATTTTTTCAAGCGAGAAAATAAAATAAATTTTGAAAAGAGGATTATTAATATGGATATAGCAAAAAGAATAACGGAACTTCGTGAGGAAGCGGGCGAGAATAGAAAAGAATTTTCAGTTCATACGGGGATACCTGTCCGTACATTAGAGGATTGGGAGGCGGGGCGGCGCACTCCGCCGGAATATATTCCGCGACTGATAGAGTATCAGATGAAGTATGAGAAGCTGGCGAAAGAAAAGGGAAAAGCGTAAATGCCTCGAATTCGAGGCATTTAAAGAAAAGTTATATTTTAAATTTTAATTATGTTTAATGTAAAGCGGATAAATAGATTAATTTTAAATTATTTTATGTGGAGGTACTATGACAAAAGCAATCAAAAAAGAAACTATTCACGCAGTGGGTATTGATATTGGTATCTATACAACGGATTTTAAGAACGAGTTTATTTCTTTGACAGACATAGCAAAATATAAGAGCATACAACCGTCTATTACTATTCATAACTGGTTGCGTGGACGAGATGTTGTTGAGTTCCTTGGATTATGGGAGAGATTGCACAATCCGGATTTTAAACTTATCGAATTCGATAAGTTTAAAAAAGATGCAGGATCAAATGCATATGTATTTTCGATAAAGGAATGGACGGAAGTGTTGTGTGCAATTGGTTTGTTGACAAAATCAGGAAGATATGGAGGGGGTATTTATGCTCATATTGATATAGCGTTTGAGTTCGCATCATGGATATCTCCAGAATTTAAACTGTATATCATAAAGGATTATCAGCGCCTTAAGTCAGATGAAAACAGCAGACTTTCTCTCAACTGGAATCTTAATCGTGAGATAGCCAAGCTGAACTATCGCATCCATACCGATGCAATCAAGGACAATCTGATACCACCGGAGCTTACACCGGAGCAGATTTCATACAAATATGCTAACGAAGCCGATCTTTTAAATGTTGCATTGTTTGGGAAGACAGCGAAGCAGTGGCGGGACAGCAATCCGGGAAAGAAAGGCAATATGCGTGATGAAGCAAACCTGAATCAGCTTCTTGTTCTTGCAAATATGGAAAGTTATAACGCAATTCTAATCGAACAGGAAAAGTTGATGTCGGAACGATTGATTCTGCTTAGAGAATTTGCGATTAAGCAGATGAAGACGCTTGCTATGGTCAGCATGGATGGGCTAAAGCAGCTTCCG
>JAIDPH010000192.1 GCA_029062885.1 Lachnospiraceae bacterium | reverse complement strand
ATCTGATCCATTCCGGAAAGAATATTGGATAATTGTTCTGTCACTGAGGTATTTGTTTTTGACATCTGTCTGCTTACACGCTGCATCGGTGCAATAAACGCTCCATTAGTAATAAAAAGCGCTGCGCTTACTCCGAATAAACACAATGTAACCTGCCAGTTAGTCATGAACATGGGTATTAAATAGCAAATTGTCATAATTGCCGGCATAAGAATCCTTCTGAATCTGGAACCGTAAATACCCGTAGCCATATCACAGTCATACATAATTTTTGACATAAATTCACCGCTGTGCGTATTCTCGTAGTAAGAATAAGGCATCCGTATAGATTTGGAATATATTAATTTCTGTAGGTTTGCACCGCCCTTTTTTGCTTCCATAAAATACACATAAAATGATATGGCAGCAATAATAAGTATAGCCAGTCCGAGCAAAAAACACACAATAACCTCAGACCATAAACCTTCGAAAATATTACCCTGACCATATTTTTCCGCTCTGGTTATTATATTTTTTAATAAAAAAGCAGTAATTGCTTCAAATGCCGATAAAGAAACGCTCATTACCAGAATTGCAGACAGGTATCTTATGAATCCTGTTTTCATTAGCTTAAGCAGCCGCAACAGTATTTTCAGGTTCATCTGTATATCTGAGCCTTCTTGTCCGCATTGTTCGAGAACTACATCGCTGAATTCCATATCTGCCAGTTCACTCCTTTCTATTTGCCGCCATGAATATATCCGGATTCCTTGTTGTATAACGAATAATATATTTTTTTCATATCTAAAAGCTGCTCATGGGTTCCTTTTTCCACTATTTCTCCGTTATCGAATACATATATTTCATCTGCATCCATTACAGTGCTGAGTCTGTGAGCTACTGTTATAACGGTTCTGTCTTCTGATATCCGCTTTAAAGATTTCTGTATCTCCATTTCCGTTTCCACATCTACTGCCGATGTCGGTTCATCCAAAAGCAATATGGGAGCATCCTTTAAAAATGCTCTTGCTATGGAAAGCCTTTGTTTCTGTCCGCCCGACAGCCTTGCTCCCCGTTCTCCCACAAGCGTATCATAGCCCTCGGGTAGCTGCATTATGAAATCATGAATATCCGCTTTTTTACACGCTTCCATAATCTCATGCATGGTTGCGTCTTCTTTACCGTAGGATACATTTTCTGCAATTGAAACAGGGAATAGGAAAACATTCTGTGATACCAAGGCTATTTTATCCCTTAAAGCATTCAGATTCCACTCGCAAAAATCATGTCCATATATGCGATAACTGCCTTTCTGCGGATAATAGAAACCGCAAAGGATTTTCATGGCAGTAGATTTCCCACCTCCGGATTTCCCTACAAATGCTACATTACTGCCTTTTTTTATAGTCATGTTAATATCTTTTAATACCTCGTTATTATCCGTATAGTGAAATCCTATATGATTAAGCTCAATTATATTTTCGCCTTCCATATCAAAATCTAAGTCGCCGCTGGGTTCCTCTTCTTGTCCTAAAACTTCCTGCATTCTGTCAAGAGACACTATATATTCACGCATACTTAAAATGTAACCCGGTATTTCCCCAAGAGGCTTTGCAATGTAATCAAAAAGTATGACATATGCCAGCATTGAACCAATACTGATTTTATTCGTACCAATTTCATAAAGACAGAATAAATAACATATCACCTTAGGAAGCCAACGCACCATACGTCCCACAAGCTGATTGACAGACGATATTTTAGTGCGAATAACCTCATTGTCAAGAATTGCGTCGATTACCCTAAAGATTCTTTGCTTCTGTGTCTTATACAGATTAAAGCTTTTACCAACGGTAATTCCCTGAATTACATCCAAAGCCGTATTTTCAAGCTCATCATAAAGATTTCGCCTGATTTTAGATACGTATCCGGCTTGTATAGTGGTTTTGTTGGCAATCCATAGTAAGAACGGATAACATATTATCGTCACAAGAAAAAGACTGACGCTTTGCAGTCCGATATAGATTCCGACTGTTGTCACGGCAATGATTCCTACAAGCAATTCAGGCAGAGATTCCGAGAACAGCATTTCTATCTGAAAAATGTCAGATACCAGCTTGTTCAGCAACGCCCCTGTTCCCTCTTCGTCAAAATAAGCATACTGTAATTTGACCAACTTGGTCACTATTATATTTCTGATATCAGTCTGCATATTTATTGTTAGGGTATTCTTTGAAAAGCTTTTCACAAATGAGGCAATTCCTCCTAAAATCATAAATATTATGAGTGGTATCAATAACGCCGTTATGTCCGGCACTTCTCCCGCAAACAAACCGTCAGTGGCATCAGCCATCATATTACTGCTTACAATGGTAATTTCCGTTAATCCGATTGAAACCACTATGTATATAAAACATAAGTACCAATATTTCTTTAACGGACGTAAAATTTTATATTTTCTCAAATAGTCACTTCCTATCCTATATAATTGTGTATTAATTGCTATGTTAATATTATAAGTCATGAATTTAAAGAAATCATTTGTTTACATGATATATATCTTGATTTTACTTAGTAATTATGACATAATAAAACAACTATAGCATTACATTACCAATAAAAAGGAGAACTTATTATGCCGCTTCCCCTCCCTAACAAGCAGCAAATTACCGTCCAAATGAATGAATATCCCGCTCAATATTGTATGCCCTCCATGCAGATGGCTACAGACCACTATTCCATTGGATATGTTATCAGCGGCGACAGGCACTGCATTACGCCATTATACTGCTATGACTATCATACCGGTAATGTCTGCTTATCTCCGCCATTTATTCTGCACCGCACATTGTCAGGGAGCGACATCCCATACAAACGATATCTCATCAAATTTTCTCCGGAATTCATACAGCCCTTTTGTAAACAGGTAGGAAAAAATATATTTGAGGAATTATTAAATCAGACAATTTTTAATTTTTCTGTGGATTCACAAAAGAAAATTGAGCGTATGTTTCGGGAAATGTATGAAGAATATCAAAAAGAAATGTCATATAGAGAAATAATCCTTCAGGGCATGCTCTATCGCCTTATAACAACCATATGGGAAGATCGGATTTCAGGCGGCACAACTAGATTTTCTACACCGCTTACAGAACCTATAATAGAGGCTATTGCATTAATCAATGATAAATTTAATAGCCCAATCACGTTGGAAACTGTCGCTCATAGTATAGGATTGTCAGCCGCATATTTTTCCCGGCTTTTTCATTCACAGCTTGGAAAGCCTTTTTCTGATTATTTATGTGACGTCAGAATTGTACATGCTAAAACAATGTTGATAAGAAGCAGTAAATCAATCATGGAGATTGCATTGGAATCAGGGTTCTGTAATGGCGATTATCTATCTACACAGTTCAAGAAAAAGACCGGCATGACCCCTACGGCGTTTCGTAAGGCTGCCGGTGTTAAAAATAATGATAATACCAACCGGTAACCGAAAACTATATTTCATCCGAGTCAAGCAAAACCGTGAAAGGACCGTCATTTATAATTGTAACTTTCATATCGGCGCCAAATTCACCATGCTGCACATTAGGAACGGTTTCTTTGCATTTGGATATTATATACTCGTATAAATCATTAGCCAAATCAGGACTGCCCGCGTTGGTAAAGGAAGGACGGTTCCCATGTCTGCAATCTGCATACAGGGTAAATTGAGATACGATTAACAGCTCACCTTGTACTGCTGAAAGATTTAGATTGACCTTTCCGGCATCATCTTTAAAAATACGAAGATTTAACATCTTTTTAAGCAATTTATCTGCGATCTCATATGTATCGCCTGAGCTTACTCCGACAAAAACAAGAAAGCCTTCCCCAATTTGCCCTATAGTTTCTGAATCAACTGTAACGCTCGCTTCTTTAACTCGTTGTATCAAAAATTTCATGACAGCTTACTGCTCCCCTCAAACTTATTCCAAAGGTTTCTCATTATCATTTTGTTTATTTTTGATATTTTTGTTTTTCCTCTTTCTTTTTACAGGTGCATACCTGATAAAAGTATTATCCTCCGCAATTGAGCCGACCATTAAATACGGCTGTGTATCTGTTGGCAATTCTTTTTTGGCAAGCATTCTGTTTATAAGTGAGCGGAATCCTGCGTAGAATACCGCAAAAATCGGAACACCTACCACCATTCCGATAACACCGAATATTCCTCCGAAGACAGTAATTGCAAATATAACCCAGAAACCGGATAAACCTGTGGAATCTCCAAGAATCTTAGGTCCCAATACATTACCGTCGAACTGCTGGATAACCAGAATCAAAATAACAAAATACAGACACTGCATTGGATTTACCATCAGAATGAGCAATGCACATGGAACACCTCCAAACCATGGACCAAAAAACGGAATGACATTGGTTACGCCGACAACTACACTGACCAAAATCGCATAAGGCGTTCCTATTATGGTAGTACATACAAAACAAATGACGCCGATAATAGCTGAATCAATAATCTTACCAACAAGAAAACCGCTGAATGTGGTATGTATGAATCTGAAATTCGCTATGACCTGATTGCCTGATGCTTTATCAAAAAACGCATATATTATCTTTTTTGCCTGTCCTGCAAACAATTCTTTGTTGCCCAAGATGTATATTGAAATTATGAAACCTATGACAAAATTCCATGTAGCTTTTAGGAAATCTACTACTCCTGTCGATAAAATATCTATCAAATCGTTTAATTTTGGCAGTATATTGGATTTCAGATAATCGTTCACCATTGGGGTATATTGCATTACCGTATTCTCCAATTCGGGATTATCTTTCAACATTTTTGTCACCCAGTCATTTAAATTCTTTATATATGTAGGAAATTGTGAATATATGCTC
>JAIDPH010000191.1 GCA_029062885.1 Lachnospiraceae bacterium | reverse complement strand
CAAACAGCATATTACATAATATTGCTCCAATATATGCCGGACTATGCCGAAAACTGCGACATATAGAGCTGATAATAAACTCCCTTCTTATCAAGCAGTTCACGCACATTTCCTTCTTCAACAATCCGACCGTCATCTATGACAAAGATACGGTCCGCCTTCTGAATAGTGGAAAGCCTGTGCGCAATTACAAACGAAGTCCTTCCCTGCAATAGATGCTCGATACCGCTTTGTACCAAAAGTTCCGTCTTCGTATCGATACTGGAAGTAGCTTCATCCAGAATCAGAATCTTCGGCATGGATACCATAGTTCTCGCAAATGCAAGCAGCTGTTTCTGTCCAATAGAAAGGCCTCCTCCACGTTCAGACAGTTCTGTATCATAACCTTTCTCAAGCTTCATAATAAATTCATGGGCATTGACCGCCTTAGCTGCTGCGATGATTTCTTCATCCGTTGCATCCAGTTTTCCATAACGTATGTTTTCTTTTATTGTTCCTGAAAAAAGGAAATTATCCTGTGTCATAATTCCCATCTGCTTACGCAGACTCTCAATCGACACTTTTTTCACGTCTTTTCCGTCAATAATCACCTTACCCTGCTGCACGTCATAAAACCGGCTGATAAGATTGACTATTGTGGATTTACCCGCTCCGGTCGCGCCCACCAGAGCGATAGTCTCACCCGGTTTGATCCTAAAGCTCACATCATCCAGCACTTTTACCTGTTCGTCATAGGAAAAGCTTACATTTTCAAAAACAACCTCTCCTGCAATCTCAGGCATTTCTTCCACGTCCTCAGCGTCTGCAATGGCAGGCTGCGTATCAAGAATTTCAAATATTCTTTCGGCTCCCGCAATATTTGTTACCAGCTGATTGTAGAAATTGCTGATATTATTAATCGGCTGCCAGAACATATTTAAATATGTACCAAAAGCAAGAAAAGTACCGACCGATATGTTTTCTGCCCCTAAAATCACAATTCCTGTAAAATAAAGGAATATACATCCCAGTGCCCAGAAAATATCTATTACCGGTCCAAATGAATCACTTAATCTGACCGCACTGACAAAAGCACTCCTGTGTTCCCCTATCAGCCTGTCAAAAGTTTCCCTCGTCTCCTCCTGTGCATTAAAGCTCTGGATAATCCTGATTCCTGCCATATCTTCATGAATAAAAGCATTCAGATTAGCCGCCTTTTTACGGAAAAGAACCCATCTGGGATGCGCTTTCATCTCTATAAACACTACCGCCACCGCCATAAACGGTATCGTCAGAAGTGAGGCCAACGCAAGTTTAGGATTTTTCCAAATCATTATAACAACTACTGCGATTACGGTAAGACCATCCGGTATCAGAGTCGTTACGCAGTTGGAAAGAATATTCTTAAGTGAATTAATATCGCCTATGATTCTGGACAGAATCTTTCCTGTCGGTCTGCTGTCAAAAAAGCTAAGCTCCAGTTTCTGTATATGCGTATACAGCTCCTGCCTGATTGTCAGAAGAATGCTATTGCATACCTTCGACATAACATACATTCGTATTTTTATCAAAAATACAAGCAGCAGATTCAGTACAAGCGCTATAATCAGCAGCCGGTACAACCCTGTAAAATTTTTTACCGAAATATAGTCATCAATTGCCGACTCCATAATAAGCGGATTAATAAGGCTGATTGCCACACCATACCCCATTATCAGGAGTACCAGCACAATCTGCCATTTATATACAAACAGATATGCAAAAAGCCGCTTTAATGTCAACAGTTTACTACGCTCTGCGCTTTTTTCATCTTCTTTATAAGAATTGACCGCCATAATTTACACCTCCTGTTCTACTAAGTTATCACCATACTGAGCCATGTAAGTCTCAAAATACAGGCCTTTCTTTTCAAGCAGGCTCTCATGAGTTCCACGTTCTGCTATGCTTCCGTTTTCAAGCACCAGAATTTCATCTGCATGCCTTACTGCGCTGATGCGATGCGCAATAATAATTTTAGTCGTATTCTGCAATTTTTGCAGTGTCTCCTGTATCAAATGCTCAGTTTCCATATCAAGCGCCGAAGTGGAATCGTCCATTACCAGAATCGGATCATTTTTGGACAAAGCTCTGGCAATGCTGATACGCTGTTTCTGACCGCCGGAAAGACCTACTCCCCTCTCTCCTATGACCGTCTCATATTTAGCTTCCATGCGCTCAATAAATTCGCTTGCCTGCGCATCCTTGGATGCCCTGCGTACTGTGGCTGAATCAGTCGCATTCTTTTTTCCAAGTACGATATTCTCATTAATCGTATCTGAAAAAAGAAATACATCCTGCATTACATAACTGATGCTGGTACGAAGCTGCGCTAATGGAAGCTGCCTGATATCTACGCCGTCTAAAGAGATACTTCCATCCGTAACGTCATACATACGCTGCAAAAGCTGTATGATGGAAGTTTTACCTGCTCCTGTTGCTCCCATTATCCCAAGCGTCTTTCCCGGCTCTAAGGTAAAAGAAATATCATGAAGAATTTCATACATATCAGCCTTGTGGAAAGAAACATGGTCAAAGCAGATTTTACCTTCCACTTTCTCTAACACCACAGGATTTTCCGCTTCCTTAATACTGGAAGTTTCCTGATAAATCTTTTTTATCTTCTTATTGGAAGCTACAGCAGATGAAAAGCTGTTGGTAAGCCAGCCTAACATCTCCATAGGCCACACAATATTTGAAGAATATTCCACAAACGCCGTCATCTCGCCTAAAGTCATTTCACCGTCAATTACATATTTTCCGCCGACCAGTATAGTCAATAATGGAACTATCTTTGTAATAACCGAGAAATACGGATAAAATTTTACGAAAACCTTCGATTGTGACATATTTAAATCATAGTACCTCTGGTTATGCGCAAGAAACTTTTTAATCTCAAACTTCTCTCTTGCAAAAGCCTTCACGGCACGCACGCCTGCAAGATTTTCTTCCGCAACCGTATTCAGTTTAGCGTTCTCTTCACTGATTTGCTCATAAACATTGTCCAGCTTCTTCTCCATGACAATTGCAACTGTGGCGCAGAAAATCATAGCCACCGTCGGAATCAGCGCCAACTGCCATCTCAGCATATACATACTCACCAGAATGATGCTTGTATGATATATTACTTCAATAAGCAGCATGCCGACATACGACAATGTATCCCATATATTGTCTATATCATCTTTGACCCTGGACATCAGCTCCCCCGTATTGGTTCTGTCAAAGAAATCCGCGCTCAGAGATTGTATATGTATGAATAAATCGCGCCTCATTTCGGAAGAAATCTTAGAACCCGTACGGTCAAACGTATATTCCTTTACATATTGAAATATAGCTCTTCCTATGCCGATTCCTAAGAATCCAAGCAGGAGATACTTCAATTTTCCCATATCTCCGCCTATGATGACATCATCTACAACATGCCTCGTCAGACGCGGTCCCATCATATCCAGCGTTACTGCTATCAAAAGCGCAGCCACCGCACAGAAATACGGCACTCTTTTTTCCCAAATATAAGTTGATACTTTTTTCATTTTAAAACTAGCTCCTTTTTTCAGCCTTGTCTCCGCATTGATTGCATAAAAAAAGCCACGGCAGAAACTACCGTGGCTTTAATAACCAATCTATTCAGGCATCAGCTTCTACAGCCCATTGCCGAAAATATGCGGAGGTAATTTCATGTCTTTTTACTCTGTTCAACTTTGAATTACTATTCATGGTTAAATAAATTCTTGTAAACATCTTCTTACCTCCTTTCCTCTTAATGACAATTACTACTATATATTTAATACAACGTAACTGCTATATTAAATGATTCTTATGTAAAAGTCAACAGTTATTTTCACAAATATTATTGCGCGTAAAATAACTACCTTTCCATCTTCCAGAAGCATGCACTGTACGGTGCCAGCTCGCTTCCACCGCCGAAATCATGCGTCTTTCCTGTAATCAAATCAACTGCCATTCCACAGCCTGCATCAAAATGCGCCGTGTAGCTCTCGCTGTCAGCATTAATTGCTACCATCACGCGCTCATCATCCGTCTTTCTCTCAAATATGCACTGCTTATTAGTCAGTACTACCGAGCGGAACGTGCCATAATTAAGAGCTTTAGAATTCTTCTTAGCCTCCGCAAGCGCACTAATAAAGTCGCACAGTTCATTCCACTCCGGTTCATCAAAGCAGGCACGCAACGCCGGATCGCCTTCGCTCTTATTTGCTTTGGCTCCCCACTCACTGCCGTAGTAGACAATCGGAATTCCCGGCATTCCGAAGCAAAGTGCATAGATTAGCGGCAGATGCTTCTCATTCGTCAGAATACTTGCTACCCTCGTCACATCATGGTTATCCACAAAGGAAAGCAGGTGTTTTCCCCTGTACAATGTCCAGTTCTCCGGTCCGAACTGTCTGAGCAGAGAATGGACGATTTCAAACATGTTCATACTGTTAAAGCTGGAATGCAAACCCTTATAACATTCATAGTTCGTTACAGAATGAAGCATTTCATCATTCATCCACTGGTTATAATCTCCGTGAAGCGTTTCCCCAAGCAGATAAAAATCAGGTTTCAAACCATTACAAAAGCCGCGCAACCTGCGCAGGAAATCACGATCCAGACAATAAGCCACATCCAGACGCAGCCCATCAATATCAAATTCCTCAACCCAACCCTTTATACTGTCAAAGATATGGGAAATCACATCTTCATGCCTTAAATTAAGTTTCACTAAATCATAATGGCCTTCCCATCCCTCGTACCAGAGACCGTCATTATAATTTGAATTACCGTCAAAATTAATGTGGAACCAATCCTTATACGGAGATTCCCAACGTTTCTGTAACACATCCTGAAAAGCCCAGAAGCCCCTGCCCACATGATTGAATACGCCATCCAGAATGACTTTTATCCCGTTATCGTGCAGTTTCTTGCAGACAGCCGCGAAGTCCTCATTACTTCCGAGACGGCAGTCTATTTTACGATAATCCCTCGTATTGTATCCATGTGTATCGGATTCAAAAAC
>JAIDPH010000190.1 GCA_029062885.1 Lachnospiraceae bacterium | reverse complement strand
GTTCATCGAAGGCGGAAGTATGCTGAGAAGCAGTTTGCCGAGTTCGATGGCCGGCTGATGCGTAAGACCACCAAACATGACATGGCTCATCTTTCGCGTCTGCTCTTCTATCGCCTTATTGATCAACGGATGGTTGTAGCCGTGGATTACACACCACCATGACGACATTCCGTCGATCAGTTCCTGCCCATCTTCAAGTGTGATGATGGCCCCTTCCGCATGGTCCACTTTATATGTAGGCAGCGGATCATGCGTCGAAGTATATGGATGCCAGAGATGCTTTCTGTCGAATTCATCGTGATTCATAATAACAATGCTTTTACACTGCAAAATTACTAAATTTAATGCATAATTCATAATGCATAATGCATAATTTTAATGCAAAGGTGGTACTGCAAACCCGATACTGACATACCGTGCGCTCCCCAACACCCACAGTGTGATCAATCCTGCACATTACGCTCTTTGCCCCATGTCGTCCTTTGCACAAGCTCCATGTGACCCCATAGCAAAAAGGGCCTAACCACCACGGTCCAGCCCAATTTATGAGTTTCTACAGGTAAAAAATCTTAAGGTAAAAAGATTGTTTAGATTCTGAGTGCAAAGATAAGGTAAAAAATCCGAGTCTCCAAATTATTTTTGACAAAATGTCACAAATATGTTGCATAACATATAATCTCACCTACATTTTGATCTATGAACCTAAAAAATCAATTAAATATGATAGATAAATATGTTATACAACATATAATCCAACTATTCGGAGCGTAGATGCTTGATGGGATTACTGCGTGCCACACGGAGAGTATTGACAACGACAACACACATTATCAAGATAAGCAGTAAGAATAGGCAGCCAATCATGCTCGATGGAGAGAGTGATACCCTATCTGTGAATTGCGACAACCATCGCTGACCAATTATAATTGCAGCCGCTCCACCTAAAATAAGTGACGGCAGAGCCACCTTCAACACATCCAGGCAGAAAAGTCTTACTATCTTCCAGGCATCAGTGCCGTTTACCTTACGTATTGCAATTTCCTTAGCACGGCGGTTGACCTCATCCCCAACATATCCTATCAGGCCAATAAGAGCTATAAGAATGATAGCAATGCCAACAACCATAACCGACATACCAAACTTCTTGATCATATTACGTTTTGCATCAATACGCATCTTATAAGGAGTAATGTAGATTTCATCCCCATCGTTGATAGAGTCAAGCTCTTTTTGTGCAGCATTTAGATTCTCCGGAGTCAATTCAGTGAAACGAATGAATACATATGCTCTTACTCTATGTGATGGGAAGAAGACTTCAGCACGATTGTCGGCATTTCCGCTTTCAAACCCACCACGTCGGACATTCCCTACTACTCCGACAATAGTAAATATTGGGGATGGTCCCACATTACTGTGACCAGTTATATATATTGACTTTCCAACTATGTCATTGTCAGTCTCGCCAAAATATTTTTGCAATACATCAATCATACGTTCATCAACAACAATCTGATTAACAGTGGAGTCTAAATTCTCACTGAAAGTCGAGCCTTGTAAAAATTCAATTCCCATGACATCAAATAATTCAGGATTGACATATTCCTGATCGGAAATATTCACATTGTTCTCCTCATTGCCTTCAGTCCAAATATTATTGCCACTCTGCCAGTGTGTCGGATCATTGTCTGCCGAGGCTACTCCTTCCACAAACGGAAGTTTCTTTAACTCCTTCATAACCGTTGATGTACGCTCATCAGACATAGGAAAACGATAAAAAATACCGATATTTTCATAATCCAAACCCATATCGAGTTTTCCGACCATAGAATATTGCCTTCCGACAAGAACAAGAAGACAGAGTATCAAACCCGTGGCAAAAAACTGAACAGCCAATAAAACAAGCTTCCAGATCCTTCTTCCATGCACTGCCGGACGGAATGCTTGCGACACAGGAGTACGACTATATATGATCGACGGGATTATACCGGTAATAATAAGCAGCCCAAGACATACAAGGCCCTCAACTATCCAAACTCTTCCAGTAGAAAACAATTCTTTGGGTGTATACCCCAATAACTCCTTGCAAAGATCTGAAAATGAAAAGGAGAGCAGCACGGCAAGCAAAAGGGAAACCAGAAGGAAGAATATGCTTTCACTCATCATCATCTTAAAAATTGACTTTTTCCCGGTTCCATAACATTTCCTGATAGCCATCTCCTTGCCTCTGGCTGATAGTTGCCCTATTACAATAAGAAGATAGTTCAGTCCGGCACACATCAACATTATCAAAGCCAACAACCCGAGCATCCAAGACATATTTCTAACCCCGGCTTGAGAACTGTAATTACCGGATAGAGGACCAAGAACAACCTTCAAGTCATAGAGTCTGAAAGCTTCTTCATCAATTTTTGTCTTAAGATGTTCATACATCATGTTAGTAACCTTATCGGGATCAGAATCTTTCGCCAATACCACATAGCTGCGATATCGGTCATTACCCAAAAGATTCTCCCTGCCATCCATCATAAATTTTCCTATCGTAGGCAAGCTTAAATATATGGAATTGCTTATGGTCGAGTTAAGAGGGAAGTCCTTATAGACACCGCCAATAGTCATCTTATAATCATTTCCAAATTCAACCACTGACAATTGCTGCCCTACCACATTTCCTCCGATTTTGTCAGCAAGAGACTGTGGGATTACGACTTGATCCTTAACAGCCAATGCTTCATGGGGATCACCTTCTAAGATTTCTGTTTTAAAGACATCAAAAAAGCAACTGTCGGCTAAATACATATAGGGCATTTCATATGTGCGGCCATCATTAAGCTTTACCTTGAGATCATCTGTCAAATCTGTGATTCGAGTAGCAACTTCTACTTGTGAGATATTACGCTTCACCTCAGGGGCTATGCCTCCGGGTGTATTAGGATAAACTTGACTCTCTCCGTTATGAACCGCGCTATATTTTATCATGTATATTCGGTCAACATCAGGGAAGAAGGAGTCGTAGCTCTGCTCAAAGTAAATCTTCGCCACGAGAAGGAAACCTACGCCAAGGCCTAATGCAAGACAAAGTATCTTAATGAGGTTCCGACGAAGGTCGGAAGTAAAAAACTTAAACATGGCATCAAATCATTTGAAGATTATCTACTATCTGACCGTCATAAAGATTTATCACTCGGTCGGCTATAGTGGCATCTCTGTGGGAATGCGTCACCATAACAATCGTGGCACCCTCTTTATGAAGTTCGGAAAGACGCTGCATGACCTCGGCACCATTCTTGGAATCAAGATTACCTGTCGGCTCGTCGGCAAGAATCAGTCCAGGCTTACCGACAATGGCGCGTGCAATGGCTGCACGTTGCTGCTGACCGCCTGACAATTGAGAGGGATAGTGCTTAGCCCTATGGGCAATACCCATCCTATTCAGCGCCTCATCTACGCGCCTGTTTTTCTCTTCGCGGTTTAATGACAAATTATTGAGCGGAAGCATGACGTTTTCTCTGACAGTCATAGTATCAATAAGATTAAACGATTGGAAAATAAAACCGATTCGCCCCTTACGATAGTCCGTGCGACCACTTTCCTTAAGCTGTGCCACTTCCTTGCCATCGAGCTTATAGCTACCGGATGTTGGATTGTCGAGCAAGCCAAGTATATTGAGAAGTGTGGATTTTCCGCAGCCGGAAGGCCCCATTATTGCTACAAACTCACCATCGTCTATTGAAAGCGAGACATTATTTAGGGCTACAGTCTGAACAGTGTCAGAACGGAATACTTTTTCTAATTTTTCGATTTGGATGTTCATAGTTGTTGAGTTATCAGTTATCAGAGAACTCGGATTACTCAGAGAACTCTGAGTTATATTTAATCTTTAATCTTTATTTCGTCAGCTTCTCCAAAGTCGGAGTAAGAGCTAATGATCACTTTCTCTCCCGGAGAAAGGCCTTCAAGGACTTCGTAATATCTTGGATTGCGTCTGCCAAGCGAGACTTCCCGCTTCCGTGCAGTCTTACCATCCGAATCCATTACGTAAACGTATTTTCCTCCTGAACTCTGAAAAAATGTGCCTTTGTCTATCATTATTGCCTTCGAAGGACTTCCAAGAAGAATGTCAACAGGATAAGTCTGCCCTACCCTTGGTTTTTCCGGAGTTGTTCCTATTATGGCAAGATCTGCCTTAAACGTACCATTCACTACCTCCGGATATACCTTTGCAACCGTCACATCAAACTCCTTTCCCTGACGGCTCGCCTTTCCGGCAAGCCCCGGTTCCACCCGGTCTATGTAATGCTCATCAATCTGGACTGTCAGCTTATAATTATCAAGAATATTTATCTGTCCTACTTGCTGACCGGCTGAAATATTTTGTCCGATTTCGGCTGTCAAGCTACCGAGCTGACCGCTATAGGTAGCTCTCACATTCAAGTTTTCTGCTCTTTGGCGAACGAGCATAAAGTTTTCCTGCATATTATGGAGGCTCTCTCGCATCATAGCCACTTGAACAGACCTGTAAGCTGAATCTTGACGAAGACGGTCTTCAAGAAGCTTAAGGTTTTCCTTGGCCAAATCATAATCTTCTTGCGCTGTAAGATATTCTTCTCGTGATGTAAGATCCTCATTTAGAAGAGAACGCTGTTGCTCAGCTATTCTGCGCTTTCTGTTGAGTTCGGTCCGTGCAGAAAGAATATCGCGTTTCACTTGGAGACGATCGTTCTCCATAGCAAGTTCAGTGTCACGGAGCATATTCTGCTTCTCTGCAAGTTGAGATTCTGAATCGAGGATTTGCTGGCGGAGAAGTGGATTTCGAAGAGTCAGGATTATATCACCTTCACTTACCATAGCACCCTCCTCTACGAGTTTTTGATCCACTATTCCTGTTTCAAGAGCAGAAACCTGAACTATCAATCCGGTCTCGACTTTACCCGCAAGGTGAATATAATCATTAAACTCACCTTCTGTCACCTCTCGGACCATTAGATTTTCCTTATCAGTCTTAAAGGAAGTGGTTTTAGATGCCGTCACTGCCCATGTG
>JAIDPH010000019.1 GCA_029062885.1 Lachnospiraceae bacterium | reverse complement strand
GTAATCAATAATTCCCCATTTTGAATCCGGTATATACGGATTCAAAATGGGGAATTATTGATTACTTTATTAAGCAGAAGGAAATGGGACGAATTAAGCACTTAGGATTTTCATGTCATGGCAGCACGGAGCTGCTTAAGGAATTTTTAGACGGATATGGCGATAAAATGGAATTCTGCCAGATTCAGCTTAATTATCTGGACTGGACATTGCAGGATGCAAAGGCAAAATATGAGCTGCTTACGGAAAGAAATATTCCCGTATGGGTCATGGAGCCTGTCAGGGGAGGTAAGCTTGCAGCAGTGGATAAGGAGAATGAAGAAAAGCTTAAAGAGCTGCGTCCTGAAGAATCGGTTGCTTCATGGGCATTCCGCTGGCTTCAGGGTTTGCCGAATGTGAAGATGGTATTAAGCGGTATGAGCAGCATGGAACAGATGATAGATAATGTACATACTTTTGAACAGGAAAATCCTTTGAGTGAAAAGGAAGAAGAAACGCTGATGCAATTGGCGGAAACCATGAAGGATTCACTTCCGTGTACGGGATGCAGATATTGCTGCGATGGCTGTCCGAAGGGAATTGACATTCCTAAAATGATAGGATATTACAATGAAATGAAGGTTGCGCCTTCCTTTAATATAGGCATGTCACTGGATGCCGTTGATAAGGAACACCTGCCTTCAGCTTGTATAAAGTGTGGAAAATGTAAAAACAGCTGTCCGCAGAATATCGATATTACAAGCGCCTTGGAAGAATTAACCGATATGGTAGGGAAACTTCCAAGCTGGGCGGATATCTGCAGACAGCGTGAAGAGGAAGCAAAAGCTATCCTTCGGTAGTTGTTGAAACTTTTTCCGCTTGATGGAATCTTATAAGTCCGGTACGGTGTAATGCCACCATAACGGTAGGAATCAGAATCAACTGTACAATAATACCCGGTATGGCGTTTAAAAATGCGCCTGCCATAAACATCTGCCATGTAAAGCGGCTTCCGGTTATTCCGAGCAGAATAATCTGGACTATGCCCCAGACAGCGCGGCCTGCAACCATTGCGGCAATAATGGAGCGATAAAGCGCACGTATGCACTGCCAATGGGACATACCATAGATAAGTCCCGCTACCAGACCATATGTTGCCAGCTCAAACGCCATCGAGCATGCTGACGGAAAAAGTTTGGGCATTCCAAAAAGCATGGAGCGCATGAGCGGCATCATAAATCCTATGACTGCGCCGTATTTCCAACCGCAGATAAGGCCGCAGAGGAATACCGGAAGGTGCATGGGAAGCAGCATGTTGCCAATCTGCTGGATCTGTCCGGTTAAAAATGGGAGAACCAGACCGAGGGCAAGGAACATGGCGGATAAGGTTAAGTTTTTGGTGGTTGTTTTTAGATTTTCGTTCATAAATAAATCTCCTTTCAAACGGTTAAATAAAAAAGGTATACGGCTTCTCTTCTGAGAAAGCGTATACCTTCATGATATACATTAAAAAACTCTTTTAGGAATTGTTTCCAATCATATTATGTTTATTCAGTTGTATCAATAACCGACCTGATTGCATCATAGGCGAAACGGTATAAAAGAGGATATGCGTTACTGCCGTATGTTCGCTTTTCTTTTTCATCATAAGTTACTGTTAATTCCCATTGGTCGCCGTCCATAACATTCGGATCATAATAGCGAGATTTCCAAATAGGCATAAGGGAGATGGCACAGGCAAGTCGGACCTTTCTTTGTTGTTCTGCAGATAAGGTATTTTCTCTATGAGTTTTTAGGATTCCGTCAAAATCATAATAATTTGCTTCAATCAATTCGTTATCAAAATCGAGCTTATATTCTGCCAAAACTACACCCCAACCGCTGGAATTATAGTTCAATGTATGCATCTTAAAAACAGACGCCGTACAGTAAATCAAGCATAGTAAGTAAGATACAAAAAATAAAGCTAATACTATTATAACGATTTTTTTTAATTTGGCCTTGCGCATGAGCTTTGCCTCACTTGTCAAGCTATTGTATGGCGGTACATAGTAATGGAATGCTTCTGCATTCTCTGTCAGCTTCATGCTGTCTGTTTTAGTTTAAACCACGCCATAGTATGCTTTTATAGTTAATCCATCATCTTCAAGATTTCTTCGACAGCGTTCTGTACAAGCTTACCCATCGAAAAATCGGGAACTCCCACGATGATATTATCACAGTGATTAAATGGAATAAGCACCCGCTTTGCACTGCTCTGAGCAACGGCAGCAGCCATTTTCGGCGTGACTTCTCCATACATTGCATCAGCTATGATGATTCCTATGGGACCGACAATGATATCTGCATTCCGGCAGCCAACAACTACTGCATTTTCCCCGGTAGCGGCATGGTCGGCGCCTGCTTTCAGCATAACGGAAGCAGCGGTACTGTTTGTGCCAACCGCAGTGACAGAAGCCTTCGGCATATTCTGTTTTATAGCGGTAACAAGCTGCTTGCCGACACCACCGCCCTGAGCGTCAATTACTAATATGTTCATTATTTTTTAGAACCTTTTTTCTTTTTGCTTTCTATAAGACCTTTTAGTTTCAACGCTTTGTCGATATTTCCTTCTACTTTCAGCTTTTGAAGGGTGACAGCCATAATCGGGTCGAGTTCACCTTTGGCAATTTTTATCAATGTTTCTGCTTTACATGTAAACATGGCATCTCTGTCATAATATTCATACGGTTCCACGTACAGTTTTCCGTCTTTTACCTCTGCATAAAAAATACCCTGTGCTTCGCCGGTAATATTGAACTGATATGCCAGATGCTCATTCACGTCGCTTACATCTGCGTTCATGAATTCGGATTTTACGCTTGAAAATAACTCTTCATATGTCATTTGAAATTCCCCCTTTTAAAAAGTATGTATTTGCAAGCATAAGTGGAAAAACAGCTTCTCCAAACTTGCGTTTTAATTATATTTAGAGTTTCATTTATTTAAATATAGGTCAATATTGTTTTTTTGATATACGAAAAATGGAGAAGAAAAAGTTGAATAATTTGAATAATAATATGAACAACATGGAAGCTTCAATACTAAATTACGAAAACCGTCTGCTTGCAGACAGAAAACAGCTGAATGATTTGATTTATGAGTGTAGTAATCAAAATATCAACAGTTCGATATTAGATTATAAAATCAAATATTTACAGACGGAAATCGATTATATGAATAATCAGCTGAAAATGCTGAAGGCGAGTATGAAGGGGCAGATACAGGATATTAAGCCTCAGAATATACAACCACAGCAAGCACCGAATATTCAGTATCAGGGCGCAATACCGCAGCCGCAAGCGCAGAATATTCAGTTTCAGAGCGAAATTCCACAACCGCAGGCACAAAATATTCCTTATCAGAGCGCAATGCCGCGGCCTCAAGCTCCATACATTCAGCCGCAGAATATGGCGGATAAGCCAAAGGATTTAGAAAACATGATCGGAAAATCATGGATGGGGATATTTGCTTCGGTTCTGATTTTTATAAGCTTTATTCTGTTTGCTACTTTATTAGCGCCGTTTATTACAGATACGATAAAAATGATAGCGATGTATGTTGTGAGTATTCTGCTTACGGCATTTGGTCTGCTGAAATTAAGGAAGCATAATAACAAGCTGTATCTGGCAATCAGCAGTTGTGGCGTCGGTGCGATATACATATCACTGCTTCTGACTAATCTGTATTTTAAGGCAATAGGAGATATTGTGTTATATGTTTTCATTTTGGTCTGGGCGGTATTTGTCTGTTATTTATCTAAATGTCAGGACAGGCTGTTTCAGGTAATAGGACAATGCGGTATTACGATTGCTTTGTTCTTCGGTATTGTCCTGTGCGTGAAAGAATTTGACTATGCTATGATGTTTCTGCTCAGTTTGTTCTTCGTGGTGACTGCTTCTATTTTCTATGTAACCAATTATAGCAGGGAATTCCATAAAAATGTCGTAAACAATGTTTTTAACTGCATTAATGTATTTCAGATATGGGTGGGAGCTTATAGTTTGCGCCCCGCATTCTCGTGGGCCGGTTGGGCAGAAGCGCCGGGATATAACAGGAACTGGTGGGCTGAGTATAAGGTAGAGGCAATAGCGGGGATAATGCTGTTATTCCTGATACTGCAATTCGTACTTTTCCTTGCTGCGAAGCTAAAAGAAAAAAATATAGGCTTCGGCGTTTTTATGATTATAAATACCATATTGATGATGCTGTATATCAGTAATATGACATATAGGACAATATCTTGGCGTGGCCCGGATAATATAGGAATTTATAATATAGGATATTGCTGGGATACGATTAGAGGAATTATTTATATTATAATAAGCGTTGCCTTATTAGTGGTGATAGAAAAGAAATTCAGCAGCAGGCATGATGACGGAAAAGTCTTTATACAGGCTTGCATCCTGCCGTTCTTTATTTTATCCGTATATATGGTTCCGTTTTTCCAGAATCATATTGGGCTTTCGTTTGTAATGATTCCGATTATGCTGTTAGGATATTATAAAGATGATTATATCTATAAATATGAAAGCCTGCTGATGGCAGTCATTTATTGTTTGTCCGACATGAAATATTCTGTCGAGCACCTTTGTTTAGGGTTGTTGTTCTTTGCCATTCTGGGAGTCTGCATGTACGTAAAAAAGGAACAATATAACGGCAAGTTCAAGTTGTTTTCATACTTGGCGGGACTTTTTTTCATATTTTTAAGCCTGAATTATGTAATGAGTGATATGAAGGCAGATTATGATATTGGAACAACAATCATGATTTGTGTTATCTCAATTCTGAACATCGTCGCAATGAAGAGTAGGTTCGTAAAGGATTTTAAAACGCTGCAAACAGAAAAATACAGCGTAAATGTCACCCGGACAATTAATGCAATACTCATGGTTGTAAGCTTATATAAAGTTATGGCGGTTGACAATGAGATATGCCACTTCATACTTGTTCTGATGGCAATTCTGATTTTTATGGTTAATACGAAGAACCTTGTCGATCAGAATAAAACCATGTGGCCTGGAATCTACATTGGAGTTAAACTTACTATTCTGCTTGTTACGATATTATGCTCTTATGAAGCTGCTAATTATGTAATCAGTATTTCAGCATTTTTATTCGCCATTATCAGCATTGTGCTCGGCTTTAGATTTTACGTTAAGTCATTTAGGATATATGGACTGTTCCTTTCAATGTTAAGCGTGGCAAAATTGATTTTGGTTGACATAATCTATGATAATACGCTGGGACACGCTTTAAGCTTCTTTATTTGCGGAATATTATGCTTCATAATCAGTATGATTTATCATCTGATTGATAAAAAGATGCAGATTAAATAAAAAGGTACTGACATTGATGACAACAATGTCATAATTTCCAATATCTTGATATTGTGCCAAAATAATGCTATCATATTTATATATGTTTTGGTAAAGTTTGTCTTTAAGATATAAGATAAAGTTACTGAAGAAGGACGGGGATAGGAATGAAAACGGCTGCTTATTTCGATTATTGTGCGCTTATCGTTTTAATTGTTATACTTATTGCAATGATAATCCGAAGAATGACTAAGGGTAAAGTAAATCAGTGCTTTTTGGTGATGTTGATAGTGGTGCTTTTATCCGATATAGCTGATATCGGAACCATTCATCTGGAATATGCAGGGGCCGGGTATGTTACTGCTAAGTATATTACACACACTATGTACCTGATGTTCCATATTCTTACTCCTTTTTCCTATGTTATATATATTATTGCACAGGTGGATATCTGGCACAAATTAAGACGAAACTGGCTTCATAAAATACTGCTTTTCGGACCGATTCTTATCGTGGCTGCCGCGATGGCTGTCAATCCATTCACACATATAATGTTTTATCTCAATGAAAATGACGCATATACAAGAGGCAGATGTTTTCTGCTTTTATATATCGTGACCGTTATATTAAGCGCATTGGGGCTCTATTATGCTTTTAAATATAAAGAGCTGTTTGACAGAAAGCGTTTCGCCGCATTAATATCTTTGGTTCCGATAATGTTTATTGCGGTTGTAATTCAGTTCTTTTATCCGGATCTTTTAATAGAAATGTTTTCACTTTCCTGTGGTATTCTTCTGATATGCGTGATAATTCAGAGACCGGAAGAAATCATTGATACCGAGACCGGGCTATGCAAATTAAGCGCATATGTTGCTGATGTAAATAGAGCTGCTGAAAATAAAAAGCCGCTGCAAATCATAATGATAAATATAACTAACTATTATGCCGTTCGGGATATGTTGGGATACGATGGCATAAATAAGGTATTGAAGGATATTGCGGATAAAATAGTTGACTTTGACAGAAAGTATAAGATACAGGCAGAGCTGTATTATCTGGGGGCAGGTAAATTCCGGCTTGCTATTGACGAACTGCATTTTGACAAGACAGAAGAAAATGCAAGGATGATCAATGAGCTTATGAAAGGCGGATTTTCGCTTAATCAGATGGACTTAAACCTTGTACATTGTGTCTGTATTGCAAGATGTCCTGAAGATTTTCCGGATGTTGAGTCTCTGCTTGCATTTGGAAATGAGTTGAATACAATTCCATATACAGGAGAGGTCCTTTATGCTTCCAATATTTTTAAGAAAAATTTTTATGACATAAAAAAAGATGTGGACAGCATTATTGAGAGAGCTTTGGCAGACCATAATTTTTCCGTTTATTATCAGCCGATTTATTCCGTGGAAGAAGGACGTTTTAATTCAGCGGAAGCTTTGCTCAGGCTTAAGGATGAAAAGTACGGATTTGTTCCGCCGGATATTTTCATACCGGCGGCGGAAAAGAGCGGCGCTATTCATAAAATCGGAGCATTTGTGTTAGAGGAAGTCTGCAGATTTATTGCCAGTGGAGAATATCAGGCATTGAATCTCGATTATGTAGAAATCAATCTATCCGTGGTACAGTGCATGCGCAGTGATTTGGCTGATCAGGTCATGGATATTCTTAAACGCTTTAGAATCAGACCGGAGCAGATTAATCTGGAAATTACCGAAACCGCAGCATCTTATTCGCAGAAAGCCCTGATTCAGAATCTGAATGTTTTGAGTGAGGCGGGAATCAGTTTTTCTCTGGATGATTTCGGAACAGGATATTCCAATATGATTCGTATAGCTTCGCTTCCGTTCCATATTGTTAAGCTTGATAAGAGCTTCGTTGGTGGAGAAGCCAATTCCAAACTTTTGATTATGCTCAGAAATACAATCAGGATGTTTAAAGCAATGAACATGAAGATAGTAGTAGAAGGAGTAGAGACAGAAGACATGGTGAAACAATTCTCTGATATGGAATGTGAATATATTCAGGGATATTATTACTCCAAACCGTTGCCGAAGGATGAATTTGTTAAGTTTATACGGGAGAATTCTTAGAACTGTCTGACTATAAGTCGAAAATATCTAATTGCCTGTTCTTCCAGGATTTTTGTTCAGCCTGCTTTATAACATCGTTTTCACATACCTCCCCAATCAGAAGCGGGGAGGTATTATTATGCAATTTCATGTTTTTTATAACAGTTTTCCTGTCATAGTTTGCATAACAATACAGACAGCCATGGGCGCAAGTGTTGTATGCGCCGATATCTGCTCCGAGCAGGCAGGAGCATTCCTTTCTTGCCGTTTTCTTTTGCGGCACATCCAGCTTACAGCCCAAGGCTTTCTCAAACACTGGCTTTGACATGCAGCCGTCCGCGTCCACATTTTCCCGAACAAGCGCAACGTTTTCGCAACATAAATGTATCTGTAAGCCATATTCTTTTGCGGTTTCGGAAAAGGCAGCTATCAGCCTTTCCTGCTCTTTGTCTGTGACACTGTGGATACCGCGAAAATTACGCAAGGTTTTTTCATACAAATCAATAAAACTCACTACGCATTGCTCCGTATATCCGGAAAGTTCTTTAGCCATTTTATGAAACTGCTCTATATGATAATCGACGGAATACTTGTCCGAAATGAAAATGGGGTCGTACCGCCAGCTTGTCAGATTCTTTCCGACCAATGCAGAGAGTTGTTTAAAATATTCCATAACCTGTTGTGTGGGCGGTACATAGGGCTCAATATCTTCACCATATGGAGTGATTGTCACAAACCAAAACGTATCAAATACGGACAGCATAGAAATCCGCTCAAGCATGGGAAAAGGATTTTTTGTACAGAATACCATAATGTCTATGATTTCAGGAGACAAAAGGTATTTGCTGACCTGTGCCGGATTGTAGGGATTGCGGACAAGCACGTAGCCTTCTTTTATACGGTTATAAAACCAGTCGCTGTAAAAAGCCGGGATATCCGTTCTGCTGCCTGTATTCAATATCATTTTATATGACCCTTTCATTGTAATTTATTATCTTAAATCTTTCTGATTTTCGTTGGTTCTTATTCTATAATACTACAAATTTAAAAAAATCTAAAACTTTTGAATCATTTTGCAAAGACAATCGTTATTATATATATACTCCAAAACTTAGCCAATTGCAAAACTATATTTCAAGACGTCCGTTGTAAAATATAGACAAATCAACGCAGGCACGCTTGCGCTACATTGTCGCTCGCAGCGGTACTAGGCTCGAAAGGACCTCGCCAAGTACCGGCGGCTCCATAGTACCTGCTTATGATATTGTCTATATTTTACAACTACGTTATGGAAATATGGAATTTGCAATCGTCTATATACTAACATTCAAGTGATTGCGAAATTATCTATTTTCAATATGTAGTTGTGCAATATATACAAA
>JAIDPH010000189.1 GCA_029062885.1 Lachnospiraceae bacterium | reverse complement strand
GATAAGAATTGTCATATCTTGATTCTTACCAAAAAAGAGGTATTTTTTTCCAAAGACACAAACTATTTTACACTACCCAGCGAAAGCGTGCCTGCGTTGATTTGTATATATTGTACAACGGGCTGTTTGAAAAAGTGAGTTTTAATCTTTGTATTTCTATGCTTTTTTCATCTTTTTCTTATTTTCATACATACGGTCATCCGCAATCTGGTATATTTTATCAATATCATATTCTTTAATAGTGCTGGAAGCATAACCGTATGCAATGGACATATTTAAATCTTCTACTTCCTGATTTTTATGCAGTATATTTATTCGGAACTGCTCCATCAATTTTGCGATTTCTTCATGAAGGGCAGTATCTAAGACTGCGATGAACTCATCACCGCCCATCCTTGCGACGATTCCGTGATTCTCAAAAGTCTTGGCGATTACATCAGCTGCACTTTTTATCAGAATATCCCCTTTGGCATGCCCTAATGTATCGTTCACTGTCTTTAGATTGTTTAAGTCAAAACAGATAATCGTGTAATCAGAAGATTCGGCTTCTCTGATTTTATTCATATATTCGATACAATAACGACGGTTATGTATTTGCGTCAACTCATCTGTATATGCACTTTTTATCAGGAAATCGCGTTCTTTTTCCTGCATCATTTTCTGCGTCAGGGAAATATAAAATGAAACTATTAAAATAAAGATGAAGACAACTATGCCAATTGATGATATACCGCGTATATTGGGTAATGTTCCACCAAAATAACGTCTGTTATAATAAGTGATAAGGTCGTATAAAATACAGCAGGCAACAATCACTATACCGAACAGAAAAAGTTTGTTTGATGTATCGTTTAATTTAACACTTATTAGTTCCACTAATATAGAAAATACCAGAGCGCAGATGATAAGCACCTGCATATACTTAAGTGTTGCCGGACAATGAACGATGTCAAACGCATGAAGCCCTAACATAACGCCGGTAGCCGTTACCTGAATAGCAAAAAGCGCATAGTAGAATATGCTGATAAACTTATTATTCAGGTTTTTAATATCCTCCCACAGATAAACAATCATAGGAATAGGAGCCAGATAGAGCGCTATATATTCCAGAAGGGATATCTTATATAGTGGGAGCGCGAAGATTAAAATAACGTTGTAATAGCATAATGTCCATAAGCCCATAAGCATGGAAAAGAGCGCAATACAGAATATTCTGATATATTTTATGGAGGATGCTAATGCAAATATCGTTGCTATAAGGGCTACAACTCCGAAGATAGTCAAAAAGCAGCCAATGAACAAAGGAAGCCTGTTTTCCGTCATAAGAATCTTATATGCATTAGACCACTCATAAATACGTATAGACTCAAAATTGGAAAAAGCCCTGTTTTCAGCGAGAACAAGGTGGATTTTCAGAGTTTTTCCCTGATATTCGTTTGGAAAATTAATAAATTCGAGTCCGCTGCCGACGGTTTTGTTGTCAGTCATTCTATCAAAGCCGTACTCATAGACTTGCTCATCATCAATATACATTCTCATGGCCGTCTGCCAAATATGTAAGCGTAATACACCTTCTTCTATATTCCAGTTATCAGGAAGCACTCTCTGCATGATGATTTCATCGCCTTTACCGATGTCATTAAACTGGAAATCATCTAAGGAGACATTCGGATAGCTCTCGCCGTTAATCGTTACATCCCATGAGTCATCCAGTGAGATATACTGGGATATGGATTCTAAGTCTGACGCTAACATACTATATATCTTTGGCAGCCAGAATAATGCACTGAGAAGTGCAAATAATAGCCATAATGCTTTTAGAATTTTAGTTTTGGTTATTTGGGGTGTCTTTTTCATATGTCCTCTTTTATCAATAAATTTTAGCTAATATTCTATCTCACATTATAAGAATTTATAGGGAAGATTACAAGTATTTCTCTCAAATCTCTCAAACTATGAAATCATTCCACATCAAATAATCTTCGTTTCACAACATTTCATTATCAAGATATCCATAAATTCCGATACATATATAAGAAATTCCTGAAAGAAAAGAGAAAAATCTGTAGATTGAGAAGGAGCAAGATTAATAAAATGCAGATAGCAATATGTGATGATGAAAAGATAGTGCAGGATATGCTTGCAGAGAGAATCCTAAAGTTCTATCCCGAAACCGATATATTATTATACTGCTCAGGAAAAGAGCTGTTGTCGGCGGATGTCGAGCCGGACATACTGTTTCTTGATATACAGATGCCGGACATAGACGGGATGGATACTGCGAAGGAATTTCGTGCTAAGAACAAACATACAATCCTGATTTTTGTGACTGCAATGGAAGAATATGTCTTTAAGGCATTTGACGTAGGAGCCTTTCATTATATCGTAAAGCCATTTACTGACGAGAAGTTTGACTCAGTGTTGAAAAATGCAGTAGAGCAATATCAATCATTCTCTGACAATGTGACATATATGTCAGAATATATTAGCCGTATAAAAGACGAAGGAAAAAGCTTTATGGTTAAGACCGGCGGTACTGCCACGAAAATTCTGTTAGACGATATTGTTTATGCAGAAGTTTTTAACCGCAAAGTCACAATTCATACGATGAAAGAAGATATTGAATATTATGGGAAGCTTTCAGATTTAGAGAAGAGGGCAGGAGATAGTTTCTTTAGAACTCACAGGGCATATCTTGTTAATCTCAAATATGTGGTAAAGTATAATGCGGCAACGGTCTGGTTGGAAAGAGGCAGCGCGCTTATGGCTAAGCAGAATTATCATGCGTTTGTAAATAGATATCTGAAATACAATCTGAAATAGAGATATGCGGGAGTAAAGGGCTGACAATTATGGAAGTTAGTGAAATTTATTGGGAAATAGTATCACATACGGCGAACATTTTGGAGATATGTATTCTGGGCTGTTTCTTTTATCGCTTTGTTAAGCCCTTCATGCCAAAGAAACGGAACACGAAATCAGTAGCCGTGGTTTATATCATTGTAATGCTGATTCTGTATATGTTCCCGCAAGATACATGGGGAGGGAGCATTACAGCTGCAATCGGCTCTATTGCGGTATTTACAGTAATGTGTTTTATCGATAAAAGAAACATAGAGCAGAAAATATTTCTGGCATCGATATTTTATCTGTTGGACTGGCTTGCATGGGGAGTTGTTGTCGCTTTATGGAATTTTTCATATGATATAACTGATATGATTCCTGCCGTACGTGAATCCTATCAGATACAGTTTGAATCATATGTAATAAGGCAGATATGCTGGCTTATTATAGAAAGTCTGACTATGGAAGCAATAATCAGGCTCTTACACAAAGCTTATGTGTATAAATCGGAAAATATGACGAAAAAAGAGCTTGTACTTATGATGGCTCCGACTTTGTCTCTTATTTCCGGGCGGCTGCT
This sequence comes from Lachnospiraceae bacterium, assembly GCA_029062885.1. GTDB lineage: Bacteria > Bacillota > Clostridia > Lachnospirales > Lachnospiraceae > UBA3282. The sequence goes on along the minus strand of JAIDPH010000189.1, from coordinate 12,915 downwards.
GTTCCGGTATTTTGTAAATGTATATGAAATGGATTTAAAGCAATATGTCTGGAACAATCATCACAGCTACAATCTGGTTCTGTTTTTGCACCAGATTATATCTTTTGCCGCTTTGTTTACGGTTATCATTATATATCGGAACATTAAGGAAAGCCAAAGAAATGAGATAGAAGAAAAAGTGTTGGCAAGACAGATTGAGGATATGAAATCGCATATAAGTGAAGTGGAGAAATTATATCGGGACATCCGAGGCATGAAGCATGATATGGCTAATCATGTTATGGTTTTAGAAAGGCTGTACGGGGATAATGCAGACACCGGAGAATATGTGGCGCAGCTAAAGGAGCAGATGTATGATACGGTATTGTATGTAGAGGCAAAGAGCGGAAATCCAATAACGGATGTTATCTTGATGGAAAAGTCGGAGGAAGCACAGGAATGGGGAATTACGTTTGATTATGATTTTCATTATCCTGAAAATAAAGGGTTGAATGCCTTTGATGTAAGCGTTATCCTTAATAATGCGCTTAGCAATGCCATTGAGGCCGCAAGAGAAAGCGAAGAACCATACGTTAAACTTTCTTCTTATCGTAAAAATAATGCTTATATGATAGAAATAAGGAATTCGATGACAGGTACAAGGACTGTAGATGAGGAAAGCGGATTTCCGGTTACGACTAAGTTAGACGGTATGCATGGGTTCGGATTATCCAATATACGCAAGGTAGCGCAGAAATATTATGGAGATATTCATATAGAGCAGGATGGGAAGGAGTTCGTACTTACTGTTATGTTGATATTAGGTGAATTTAGATGATATAATGTGATATACCTGATTCTTATGGAGGAAATTGATTATGGCTTTTCAGATGATACACATGGAAATTGCATATAGAGTGTTAGAACAGATTCCTCAAATAGAAAATGCCGCGGAATTTATTCTTGGCTCAGTAGCTCCGGATTCCGTACATATGAACCCGCAGTTTGAAATCGCTATGAAGGTACAATCGCATATGTTTGAAGGCTGTGGTGAATGGAGTGATACACAGGACTATATGAGGTGGAGAAGAAATATCGTAGATGGTTTACATAAATTCGCCAATAAGGAAAAGGGAACGACATACAGAGATTTTACATTCGGTTTATGCGTTCATTGCCTGACAGATTACTGGAATGATATCAAAATCTGGAGGAAACTTCAAAAAGAATATATACCTCCGATGGAACTTGCTGTATTTAGAGAGGCATATTATCCGGAAGCACGCGGCATTGATTTGTGGCTTCACCAAAACGGACGGAACACAAAATCAATAATGGAAATGCTTGATAAGGCTGTGGCGTATGATGTAGAAGGAATTGTTAGTAAAGCCGACATTGAAAAGCAAAAAGAACATTTGCTAAAAGTGCAGTATAACGTAGATATTGTTGACATATCAAAGTACCGTTTTTTATCGGCAGACTTTCTTGAAGACTTTATTGAATTTAATGTAAATGACATTAAAGAGACTTTACAACAGAAAATGTATGCCTCACAACATAAGGGTTAATTATGGGAAAAAGAACTCCGAAAGGTATAGTAAGAGGTTGTATCGGGATGTAATATGTGCAGCCTGAATTGTAGATTACAGGAGGGAAAGAGATGAAAGTTAACAGCACAGCTAACGGAGTAAACATGCAAGCCGGACAGATGGGACTTCACCAGGAAGATGATATGATAAGCAAGAATCTTAAGAAGCAGATTGACAATCTGCAAAAGGAATTGCAGGAGCTTTCTGCTAATACGCAGCTTGGCGGCGAAGAGAAGATGAAGAAGCGTCAGGAGATTCAGAAACAGATAAGCGACCTTAATATGCAGCTTAGACAGCATCAGATTGAGTTGCGAAAGGAGAAGCAGCAGGAAAAAGCTTCATCGGATAACATCTTTGAAAGTGCATCCATGGAAGGAAAAACAAAGGCGTCAGATAAAGGAAACGGCATGACACAGGCGAGTATGGAAGCTATGATTTCCGCTGACGTTTCTATGAAACAGGCAGCTAAACAGGGCAGCGTAGCGACTAAGATGGAAGGCCGTGCAGGCGTGCTTGAGATGGAAATTAAGCTTGATTCTGCCCGCGGCGGAAATGTGGATGCAAAGCAGGAAGAACTTGCCAAAACAAAGCAAAAAGCTGAGGATGCTTCAGCGGCACAGATAAGCACGCTGGGTAAGGCGAATAAGGCTATGAAAGAAGCTGCTGATTCAGAGAGCGGTACAAAAGAGGCAGAAGGCACAGAAAAAGATGAAGACGCAAAAGAAGCGGGAAACTCTAAAATCGGGGATGGTACGGAAAACACCGATGAAGAAAAAGACAAAGCACTAAGAGCCGGATTGGTAAGTGTGGATGTCCGGATTTAGAATCCACCCATATTGACAAAAAGAAAGCGGCATGTTAAAATCACGTTATCATTAAAGAGAGAGGTGAAAAGATGAGGCTGATAATTTACTTTTGATTGCATGAAGAAATATTAATCATGTTGCCAAAAGTGGATTATGTTCTCATAACCTCTCTTTTTGCTTGCATAAAATTTAATGGTTAGCGGTGATTGAAATATCATCCTTCTGATATTATGAGTATTTATGAGGTTATCAGTATGTAATGGAACTGTTTGGCAGCAAGCGGTTCCTTATTTTTGCTTTATGGGCATACGGAGCCATCAGAAGGAGGATTGTATATGTCGCAGATAAGTGTAAATAACCTCACATTTTGTTATGAGGGCAGTTTTGATAATATATTTGAAAACGTGTCGTTTTCTATTGATACGGACTGGAAATTGGGATTTATAGGGCGTAACGGAAAGGGAAAGACCACTTTCTTAAATCTGCTGCTTGGGAAATATTCATATCAAGGCTCAATAACCAATACTACGGCGTTGGATTATTTTCCGTATCAGCTGACTGAGAGGCAGATGCAGATGCCAGCGTCTGAATTTATTGAAGAAATCAAGCCGGAGAGCGAAGAGTGGCGTGTTATATGTGAGTTGACACAATTGGATGCAGAGGCGGAGCTTCTTTACAGACCTTTTATTACATTGAGCCCGGGAGAACGCACTAAAATTATGCTGGCGGTTTTGTTTTCCGGAGAAAACGATTTTCTTCTGATTGATGAACCGACGAATCATCTGGATTTGAAGGCAAGAGAAAATGTTAAAACATATCTGGCTTCCAAGAAAGGGTTTATCCTTGTTTCGCATGACAGAGACTTGCTGGATGCCTGTATCGACCATGTCCTGGTGCTTAACAGGGCGACAATTGAAGTACAGAACGGCAATTTCTCTACCTGGTGGGAAAACAAACAAAGAAGGGATTTGTTTGAAAAGACGGAGAATGAAAAGCATCTTCGGGAAATAAAGAAGTTGAAACAGGCGGCAGCACGTACGGCAGAGTGGGCTGATAAAAATGAGCGCACGAAGATAGGCTTTGACCCGATAAAAGAGCATGACAGATCTAAAGATACAAGAGCATATATTGGTGCCAAAACTAAAAAGATGCAGAGCAGGGTAACGCAGACTGAAAAGAGGATTGTAAGGGAAATAGAAGAAAAGGAAGGTCTTTTGGCGGATTTGGAGCAGCCCGTAGATTTAAAACTGGTAAAGCTTGAGCATCATAAAAATACGCTTATAAATATCAGGGATTACGGCCTGAAGTATGCAGGAGTGGAAAAGAATGTTTTCACCAATTTGACTTTATCAGTAAATAAAGGCGAACGAATTGCTTTGCATGGAGAAAACGGGTGTGGGAAGTCAACACTTATCAAAATGATTTTGCAAAAAGCAGGACATAACGATAGCGTCATGGATGTTTCGGAGGACGGGATTTGCGAAACCGCATCAGGGCTTGTGATTTCGTATATCAATCAGGATACATCCGGATTAAAAGGTGAAATTTCGGAGTTTTGCAGTAAAAATAACTTGGATAGAAGTCTTTTCTATTCTATACTCAGGCAGCTTGATTTTGAAAGGGTACAGTTTTTTAAGAATATGGAGGCTTATTCGGAAGGGCAGAAAAAGAAGGTGCTTATTGCAGCAAGCCTGCTTACCCCCGCGCATCTTTATATATGGGATGAGCCGTTAAACTATATAGATATATTTTCCAGAATGCAGATTGAAAAATTACTGCTGGAATATCAGCCTACAATGCTGTTTGTGGAACATGACGTAAGATTCCGGGAAAAGATTGCAACTAAAACTATTGAATTTTAAGACTTGTCATGTAGTAATAAAAACTATATAATGTGATATATACAAAGAAAGGTTCTGATAGGAAAGACAAATAGTACCGAAGATTAACTCAACAGCATATTGGAAAGTCTGGACAGGATTGCATATATTAAGTCTGAAGATATTCCTAACATTGATTTATATATGGATCAGGTGACTACCTTTATGGAGTCCAGATTGAAGAAGTCCACGAGACATCCCGGCGAAGATAAGATATTGACCAAGACGATGATTAATAATTATGCAAAAAACGATCTTCTGCCGCCGCCCGTTAAGAAAAAGTATTCCAAAGAGCATGTTCTGCTTCTGGTATTTATATATTATTATAAAGGAATCCTGTCCATCAATGACATTCAGGAGCTTTTTAAGCCGATTACGGATAAATTCTTTGATACAGAAGATGATTTTGACTTGGAAAAGATTTATGAAACGGTATTCGGACTGGAAGATGAGCAGACAGAAGCCCTGAAAAAAGACATAATAGAGAAATTCCGTATTTCAGAAGGAACCTTTAAGGATGCGCCCGAAGACAGCAGGGAATTCTTACAGATATTTAGCTTTATCTGTATGCTGAGTTTTGATGTATATGTGAAAAAGATGCTTATCGAGAAGATGATAGACGGTATGCATGAAAGAAAAACTAAAGAAAAAGCGCAGAAAGAAACTGATAAGAAGTGATTTTTTAGAATTAAAATAAGCTGCCCGGAGTTGATGTACTCTCCGGGCTTTTTCTATTATTTGGCAGCTTTGGTTGCAAATGTTGTGTCAACTAAATCAGCATAAGGAACTCTGTTTTCAAGTTCTCCGGCTTCCTCTAAAATATTCTGAAGCAGTGTAAAGCTCTTTTCTTCAAAAATCAAATCCGCTTTCCATGTATCCTGCGCGGCGTACCGTTCAACAATCGTAGTGATGGTATCCAATTCGGTCCCTTCAAACTGCGGCTGTATGACGGCTGCAATTTCTGAAGCGGAATGATTCTGCACATAGTCCATTCCTTTTTGCAGTGCATCTGTAAATGCCTGGATTATCTCTGGATTGGCTTCGATGTAGCTCTTTTTTGCAGAGAAGGCGGTATAAGGCACGTAACCGGAATCTTCCCCAAGTGATGCAACGACATAACCGTCGTCTTTTGCTTCAAGAGAAGTGGCGTGCGGTTCGAATTCAACCGTAAAGTCACCCTGACCGCCGGAGAATGCTGCAGCGGTGGATCCAAAGTCAATGCTCTGGTCAATGGATAAATCGGATGCCGGGTCGATATTATTCTTTTTCAGGATATATTCAAATACCATTTCAGGCATGCCGCCGGCCCTGCCGCCTAAGACATTTTTGCCGATTAACATATCCCAGTCAAAGTTTTCTATTGGTTCTCTGGCTACAAGGAAATTGCCGGCGCGCTGCGTTAATTGCGCGAAGTTGACAGCATAGTCCGTAGAACCTCCGGCATAAGTATAAATTGTGCTTTCACTTCCCATGAAACCGATATCCGCTTCACCTGTCAGAAGCGCCGTCATGGTTTTATCCGCGCCGAAGCCGGTAATCAGGGTTAAGTCAATGCCTTCGTCAGCAAAATATCCTTCCTCGATAGCAACATAGAGCGGTGCATAGAAGATTGAATGTGCCACTTCATTTAACGTAACAGGTGTTTTTTTAGAAGCGGAGGATTCCTCTTTATCCTCACCTCCGCCGCATCCGACGAGCAGTGACACTACACACAGGGTTGTAAGAAATAGAGATAAAAGTTTCTTTTTCATAATTTTCATAAAAAAATACATTCCATTTTGACAAACTTAATTTATTATATGGAAGCATATGAAATCGGTTACATGCCACGTAAGAAAAAACTTCCACAAATCCGGCATATGTGCTATAACAGAATAGGTACGGAAAAAGGAAACGGAGAGATAAAATGGCATGGATATGGCTGGTGCTTCTTTATGGAATCATTAAAGGAACACGTGAGATAGTAAAAAAGAAAGCGTTAGAGAGAAATTCCACTATAGAAGTACTGTTTATGTATACAGTGCTTGCTTTTATTCTTGTTCTGCCGGATGCAAAGAATGCGATGGGCTTGGGAGTAAAGTACTATTTTTACATTGCAATTAAGTCTTTTGCCATTTTTCTTGCATGGATGTTCAGCTTTAAGGCAATCAGCAAGATGCCAATCAGTTTATATGGCGTGCTGGACTTATCAAGAGTGCTTTTTGCGACCCTGCTTGGCGTAATTGTGTTGCAGGAAACGCTTGGAATTTGGCAGGTGTTTGGACTTATACTGGTATCGTCGGGGCTTTTATTATTAAAATACAGACCGAAATCGTCGGGCAGTAAGCAGAGCGATGTGCAGGGCAAAGACCGTGTAGAAACGAAGATTGTGGTAATGGCATTTGCTTCCTGCCTGTTGAACGCGGTTTCAGGATTGCTTGACAAGCTGCTTATGAAAGACATCAACAGTTCGCAGCTGCAGTTTTGGTACTTATTGTTTCTTGCGCTTATGTACATGATTTTTATTATTTTATCTAAGACTCATGTACATATGGTCAGCACTCTGAAGAATCATTGGATATGGATTTTAAGCATTCTTATAGTAGTCGCAGACCGTGCCTTGTTTTTGGCTAATGGAATAGATGGCAGCAGGGTTACCGTCATGACTTTGTTGAAGCAGTCCGGAAGCGTGGTGGCGATTCTTGGCGGACGTTTTATTTTCCATGAAAAAAACACCGGTCATAAGTTTATATGTGCCGCAATTATAATTGCAGGAATCGTCATAGGAGTAATTTAGGATTAAATTTATTCTGCTGATAAGTCTCTTGTGAAGAATAGCCGTTTATGATATAATAAGCTCAGTTTCGGCAGACTGAGCTCCAAGAATTACTTCGTAATTCTTATAGGAATGATATACAGTAATCGCTTCTAAGGTTATTTTTATACAAAATTTAAAAGAATGGTGAGGACGGAATAATGGAGAGAGAAAAAAGCTTAATAAACAAAGTGGCGATTATCTGCCACACTGTGATAGCGGTAGTTTTGATGCTGGCATATGCATTGGAAGTATTCAAAGGTTCGAGGACAATAGGATATTATTCTATATTTTCTATTTTGGCAGCTGTACCTGTTATAATAGAATGGATTTTATATAAGAGCAATCCCGCAGATAAGAAAATACAGCATATTCTGGGATTTGGATATAGTGCTTTCTATATATTTGTTGTTTTTACTACTACGGATTTAACAGCATTTACATACGCAATTCCGATGTATCTGATTATTATGTTGTATTCGGATGTGCGCTACTGCATCGCTATTTCGTTTGGCGGATTTATAGTAAATCTGGTTTATACGATCATTCATGCAATCAGCGTAGGAATACCGTCAGAGTTGATGCCGACCTATGAAATCAGAAACATAGTTATGTTGATTATAGCCGCTTTTCTTTGTATGGCAACAAATACAATGGCGAAGATTAATAAGATGAAGTTAGATGAAATTAATCAGGAAAAGGAGAATGTGTCCAGACTTCTTAATAATGTTATGAATGTATCCGGAGAGATGTCCAATGGTATTGAAGACGTGACGGTACGGATGAAGGAATTGGGCAATTCGGTTATGGAGACGAGAAATGCCATGCAGGAGGTATCTTCAGGAGCGAATGAAACTGCGGACGCTATACAGAATCAGATAGGGCAGACAGAAGAGATTCAGAAGCATGTGGAAAAAGTGAAGGATGTGTCAGCAAGCATTTGTGAGAGTATGTCTCAAGCAAGAGAAGATGTTATGAATGGTAAAAATAGTCTGGATATGCTGCTTTCACAGGTAGAATCTTCCGAGAAAGCCGGAAATGAAGTGGTTACCGATATAAGTGAATTGGAAGAATATATGAAAAATGTGCAGTCGATTATTGAAATTATCACGAGTGTAGCCAGACAGACCAGCCTTCTTGCTCTGAATGCAAGTATAGAAGCGGCTCGTGCCGGAGAAGCAGGAAGAGGTTTCGCAGTCGTAGCAACGGAGATTTCCGATTTGGCAAACCAGACGCAGGGAGCTACCGTAAACATAACGGATGTTATACATAATGTTTCGGATAAGCTTGCTGTAGCGGTAAGCGCTGTAGAGCAGCTTATGAATGATAATTCTAAACAGAATGAGATGGCGGCAACCGTAGCAGACAGCTTTGAAAAGATTACTAAGAGCACTCAGAGCGCAGATGAACAGAGCCAGATGCTCGAAGCGGTTGTAGGGAATCTGGAAATGGCCAATACAGTTATTATTGAAAGCGTACAGACAATTTCAGCAGTTATAGAAGAGGTAACGGCACATTCTAACGAGACATACAATATCAGCGAAAAGAATACCGATATTGTAAACAGGGTAAAAGAACTTGTTGAAAACCTGAACAGTCAGGCGCAGAACTTGAACAGTCAGCAATAAAAATTTTATTATTTAAGTTATATAAAGGAGGAAAAGTACATGGGAATTATAACAAGATTTAAGGATATTATGGCGGCTAATTTCAACGCACTACTGGATCGTTGTGAGGATCCGGAGAAAATGATTGACCAGTATCTTAGAAATCTGGAGCAGGATTTTGCCAAAGTTAAAGCAGAAACAGCATCAATCATGGCTGAGGAAAAAAGTGCTAAAAGGAAATTGGATGATTGCGAATCAGAAATCGCCAAGATGACAGAATATGCAAAGAAGGCTGTTACAGCCGGTAATGATAATGAAGCGCGTCAGTTTCTGGAGAAAAAGGCTGAACTTACACAGAAACAGGAAGTACTTGCAAGAAATTATGAAATGGCATGTGATAATTCCGCTAAAATGCGCCAGATGCATGATAAGCTTGAGGCTGATATATCCGATTTGAAGAGCAGAAGAGATATGCTGAAGGCAAAAGTAAAAGTAGCTGAAACCCAGAAAAAAATGAGTGGAATCGGTTCGGGCTTAGAGAGCGCAGGCAGTAACTTGGCGGCGTTTGACAAAATGGAAGAGAAAGTCAACAAAATGCTGGATGAAGCGGACGCTATGAATGAACTGAATAAACAGCCTGCTAAGGACAGCGCAGCTGAGCTTGCAAGAAAGTATGATGCCGAAAATAAGAAAGCTGCGGTAGATGATGAACTTGCAGCGTTAAAGGCAGAGATGGGAATGTAACAATATACATATAGGGAAAGGTATGGTCATTACATATGGGTTTATTTTCAAATCAGTTTTCTAATGTAGTGGAATGGAACGAGTCAAGAGAGGGCGTATTGTTCTATAAATGGCAGAATCAGGAAATTAAGAAAGGCTCCAAACTGATTATTCGTCCTGGTCAGGATGCCATATTTATGTATAACGGAGTAGTGGAAGGTATTTTTGAGGATGAGGGAAGCTATGATATCGAGTCAGACATCATTCCTTTTCTGACTACGCTTAAAAGCTTTAAATTCGGATTTAATACGCCCCTTAGAGCAGAAGTTCTTTTTATAAATACAAAAGAGGTTCTGGTAAAATGGGGTACCAAGAATGCACTTAATCTTCCTGCGCAGGGACTTCCGGGCGGTATGCCGATTCGCGCATTCGGAACATTTAACTGTAAAATAGCAGATCATGCGGTCGTAATTGATAAGCTTGCCGGCATCAGGCAGATGTATACGGTAGAGGATGTAAAAGAGCGTATCATTGCAAGCCTTGACCAGCTCCTTATGAGCTGGATAGCCAAAGAGGGCAGGGATATGTTCAATCTTCAGATGGATGCAAGGAACATAGCCAAGGGAATTGAATCCGATTTGGATATGGATATGCGTAAAATTGGTATAGCCATTACCGAATTTACGATTGAAAGCTTTTCGTATCCGGAAGAAGTCAAGAAAATGCAGGAAAAAGCGGCGGCGCAATCTATGGTAGGAGATATGAATAAGTATACTCAGATGGCGGCGGCAGACGGCATGAGTAAAGGTCGTGCAGGAGGCGGTCTCGCTTCCGATATGGTAAATGTTCAGATGGGTATGGCAATCGGACAGCAGATGGTAAATCAGATGAACCAGAATCAAAACAGCGGCATGCAGGGTGCAGCACAAAATGCAGGAAACTCAGCCGCTCCGAAATTCTGTCCAAACTGCGGTACACCTTCAAACGGAATGAAATTCTGCGGAAACTGCGGAAATCAACTATTTTAGAAGGACGGCAAAATGGGCATTTACGATACTTTGAATGAACAGCAGAAAAAAGCGGTCTTTGCAACAAAAGGACCTGTTTTAGTATTGGCCGGGGCGGGGAGCGGTAAAACACGCGCCCTGACCCATAGGATTGCATATTTAATAGAGGAAGAAGGAGTATCGCCGTATAATATACTGGCGATTACTTTTACTAATAAAGCAGCGGGCGAGATGAGGGAGCGTGCGCAAAATTTATGCGCTTTCGGCGACCAGGTGTGGGTATCCACATTTCACTCTACCTGCGTGCGGATTCTGCGCCGCTATATAGACAGGATTGGATTTGATAATAATTTCACAATTTATGATACCGATGACCAGAAAGGGATTATCAAGGAAGTCTGTAAAAAACTCTCAATTGATACGAAGATGCTGAAAGAGAGGACAATTCTAGGCGCTATTTCTTCTGCCAAAGACGAACTTGTTTCTCCTGAAGAGTATGAAAAGCAGGGCGCGTGGGATTATAATGGCAGCAGGATTGCAAAAGCTTATAAAGAATATCAGGCAACTCTTAGGAAGAATAATGCTCTTGATTTTGACGACCTGATAGTAAAGACCGTGGAACTTTTTAAAAGTAATCCTGAGGTGCTTGATTCTTATCAGAACAGATTTCAGTATATAATGGTAGATGAGTATCAGGATACCAATACGGCACAGTTTGAATTAATCAGATTACTGGCGGCTAAGTACAGAAACCTGTGCGTGGTAGGTGACGACGACCAGTCTATTTATAAATTCAGGGGCGCAAATATCCGTAATATTCTTGATTTTGAAAAAGTATATCCTGAAGCCTGCGTCATTAAGCTGGAGCAGAATTACCGTTCCACCCAGAATGTGCTTGATGCGGCCAATGCAGTGATTAAGAACAATGCCGGACGCAAGGATAAGGCGCTTTGGACTAATAAAGAGGGCGGAAGCCCGATTCATTTCCGTCGTTTTGATACAGCTTATGAAGAAGCGGACTATATTACAGCGGATATATATGAAAAGAAATTGGATGCCGTAGCGGATTACGGTGATTGCGCAGTGCTTTATCGCACCAATGTACAGTCGCGTATGCTTGAAGAGCGTTTTGTCATTAAAGGAATACCATATCAGGTAGTCGGCGGAGTGAACTTCTATTCCAGAAAAGAGATTAAGGATATACTGGCATATTTGAAAACCATTGATAACGGCAGGGATGACGTAGCTGTAAAAAGAATTATAAATGTACCCAAAAGAGGAATCGGAGCTGCGACCATCCAGAGGGTTCAGGATTATGCAGACAGTAGGAATATAAGCTTTTATGACGCATTAAGAGAAGCAGATAATATAATGACAATCGGCAAGAGCGCTTCCAAGCTTAAGCCATTCGTTACGATGATACAGGCATTTAGGAGTAAATTAGAATTTCTCAGTATAAATGAGCTGATCGAAGATATTCTGGAAACTACAGGATATGTCCGTGAGCTGGAAGCTTCAGACGATGAGGATGCTGATGACAGAATAGAAAATATATATGAGCTTATCAGCAAAGCAGCTGCTTATGTAGAACTGCATAAAGAAGCGCTCTTAAGCGAATTCTTAGAAGAAGTGGCGCTGGTAGCGGATATCGATCAGGTAGTGGACGGCAATAACAGGGTACTGCTAATGACATTGCATAGTGCAAAAGGGTTGGAGTTTCCTTATGTATATCTTGCAGGTATGGAAGACGGCGTTTTCCCCAGCTATATGACAACTGTGTCGGATGACCCGTCGGATGTTGAAGAAGAAAGGCGCCTTGCCTATGTGGGAATCACCAGAGCTAAAGATGATCTGACGATTACCTGTGCCAGATCGCGTATGATTCGCGGTGAAACGCAGTATAATCCGGTCAGCCGTTTCGTTAAGGAGATACCGCCGCTTTTATTGGACAATCAGTTGCCGGAATCGGGATATTCCCAGACTAAGTCGTGGGAAAAACCTCAGATAAGCACAAGTCAAGACAGTTACAGCCGTAACGGTGTGGGAAGCTATACAAGGCAGTTCGGAAAGAATGCCGATACGATTTTTGACAAACCAAAGGCAGCCGCAAGACCGAAAGCAGTCGTTAAACCAAAGCGGACAGCATATGAAGACCAGCCATATATCACAAGAGCAGTTGCTGAAATGGCGGAGAAGACATCGAATGCACCCGGAATGGGAGAAACATCGGTCGGTGTAGCAGGAAATCTGGGCTATGAACAGGGCGACAGGGTCAGACATCAAAGATACGGTGAAGGAACTGTGATGAAGATTGAGCCCGGAGCGAGAGACTATCAGGTGACAGTGGTATTTGATGAAGTCGGTCAGAAAATCATGTATGCGGGCTTCGCTAAGCTTAAGAAAGCCTGAGATGTTAAGCCTGTCAGCATGAATTGCAATAATTGACAATATAAGATTTGTGATAATTTAATAATAAAAACAATAATAAAAAAATATGTAGTAAAAAATATAAATTAGTGGTATATTATAA
>JAIDPH010000188.1 GCA_029062885.1 Lachnospiraceae bacterium | reverse complement strand
GCGGCAATCGAGGTTCCATAGACCGATTTGAACATGGTTTTTAATGTGGTAGGGTTTATCAGATATTGTTTTGACAGCGATTCAATGGTAAACCGCTGTTCCATATGCTCTGCGAGCTGTTTATGGATATTCCTGATAATTTCAATCTGTTCCGACTGATATTCCGTCAGGCAGTTTTTGGAGTCAACTTTTAATCCTCCAAGATACAGCAGGAGTTCCAATACCTTTATTTTTTGCCAGGCAAGCTGCAGAGGTTCAGGCTGGTTGCAGAATGCGGAAAAAATGCTTTCCGTCTGCTCGTTTCCTGCAAGTGAGGTAATGGGACTGCTTTTGCAGAATTTTGCATACAGAAACGTCCCTGTGATTCCTGTTCCGGAGAGTGCCTCCGGAGGATTAGCTGTAAGCTCTCTTAAGTCAATGCTGATGGTAAGCCCTTCATAATCCCCGTTTGGCAGGGACATGACGGAATCAGCACAGGTTTTCATGGTATGCAGGGAAAAATCCTTTTGCCCAAGATAAACACTGTTTCCATTCCCCATTTCCCATCCAATGCGTCCCGAATGACAGTAATTGATCTCGAGTATATGATCGAGAGCAGCATGATGTACAGAGAAATTATCTGTTGTCAGGGTGAGGTAGGTTAATTCGATGCCGGGATATAATTCAATTGCTTCTATATGATCCATGCTATGATTCTTGATATAAGAGCTGCGGATGTCTGCTAATTCATTTATCATTGTTTTACCTTTCTTCATTCTTGCTTATTGAGCATCTGCAAAACTCTGTTTCAATATCCAGAACTTAGTAAAAACAAACAAAATAAGGAGCGATTGCGCTTGCGATGAGCGACGTTTTTGTTTATTTTTACTAAGTTCGTGACCAGTGAAAGTGAGTTTCGCAATCGGTTATTCTTGCTTATTTGGGACAGGCAATTTCCATAACCTGCTCGATCATCTGGTGCAGAAGCCGGCTTTGCGGTGTGTCTGCTGCCCGGTAATAGACTTCTTTCCCTTCGCGGCGGCTGACGATAAGGCCGCTGTTGCGTAACGGCCGGAGATGATGGGATACCGCAGGGCTGGACATGTCCAGCATGGCGGAAATATTGATCACGCATTCTTCACAGTGGCACAGCAGAAAGAAAATGCGAATTCTGGTGGTGTCTCCAAGCTGCTTGAAGATTTCTGCAATCCTCTGGAAATCCTCAATATTACTTAACTGTTCCTGTATAAGGGAGTTTTCTGTTTCTTCTCCATGATGGTGTGGAAGTTCTTTTTTTAACATATAAATTCCTCCGTTTTCGCCCAATCGGAAATGCTTTTCGCCCAATTGGAAGGGTGTGCTTTTAAAGCATTGACTTTCATTTATGGCTCCATTATACTTCAATCATAACAATTAAACAAGTAATTAATTGTAAAATTATAAAAATTAAACGAGGAGGACTTTTACAATGAAAAAGACTTACAAAATCGAGGTAGACTGTGCTAATTGTGCAAACCTTATGGAGGATGCAGCTAAAAAGACATCCGGTGTGAAGGATGCTACCGTTAATTTTATGGCACTGAAAATGATTGTCGAGTTTGAGGAAGGAAAAGAGCCGGGTGCAGTAATGGAGGATGTTCTGAAGGCTTGCAAAAAGGTTGAGCCGGACTGCGAAATTTTTCTTTAAAAGGAGATAGTTATGCAGGAATTAGTGATAAGCATACTGCTGACGATCGTTATCATAATGGCTGCTATTGTTCTTATTTTTATCGGCAGCCGCAAGGGAGGGCTGACCAGAAAGCAGAGGGTCATGATGATCCGGATTTTGATTACTGCGGTCATATTGCTTGGACTCCAGTTTATTTCCGCAGAGACATTTGATGCAGTTGACAATTATTTATTCCCGTCTGCGGGGCGGTGGCTCCGTTTTGCCTGCTATCTGATTGATTACTTTATCATCGGATATGACATTTTAAGGAAAGCGGCAAAAGGAATTAAAAACCGTCAGGTATTTGATGAGAGTTTTTTGATGGCAGTGGCTACCATTGGGGCGATGGCGCTGGCTATTTATGAGAATGGTGAATATTTGGAAGCGATTGCCGTTATGCTGTTTTATCAGATTGGTGAATGGTTCCAGGGTTATGCAGTGGGTAAGAGCCGCCGTAACATCAGTAATCTGATGGATATCCGTCCTGATTATGCGAATGTAGAGAGAGACGGGAAATTAGAGAAGGTAGACCCGGATGAAGTGGAGATTGGCAGTATTATCGTTGTTCAGCCGGGAGAGAAAGTGCCGATTGACGGGATTATTATAGAGGGTTCGTCCAGCCTGAATACCAGCGCATTGACCGGGGAAAGCCTGCCGAGGGAGGCAAAAGCCGGTGATGAAGTAATCAGCGGATGTATCAGTATGACAAGTGTATTGAA
>JAIDPH010000187.1 GCA_029062885.1 Lachnospiraceae bacterium | reverse complement strand
AGACACGGTGAACATATCGGAATCGTGGGTGATAGCGGATGTGGAAAAAGTACTGTATTAAAAATCATTGCCGGACTCTATAAAACTGATTGTGGAGAGACTGTCATTGTCGGTGAGCACTCTCCTGAGAAAATCAGGAAGCATATTGCGCTTGTCATGCAGCAAAACAGTCTTTTTCCTATGTCCATTAGAGATAATATTACTTGCGGACATAATATTTCAGAAAAGACGGTATGGGCAGCCTGTCAGAACGCAAGCCTTACAAAATGGATTGAAAGCCTTCCGGATGGGTTAGACACAAATGTGGGTGAGCGGGGAAATCAAGTTTCCGGTGGGCAAGCGCAGCGGATTCAAATAGCCAGAGCGCTATGTAAGAATGCTTCAATTATTCTGCTGGACGAGCCGGTCTCAGCATTGGATGAGGATACCGGACGTTCGATTTTGAATGCCCTGAATGGGCTGACGGAGGGTAAGACAGTGATTCACGTTACTCATCATCGGGAGACTTTGGATGACAGTTACAAAATCTACCGCATGGAAGGGGGAAAACTGGTTCGTGAGTGACTTTCGCAAATTGATTAAAAGAATGGGTATTTGGCGTAAATACATATTTTTGCTTTTGCTCAGGTCTCCTTTTGATGCTGCCAGGACGTGGGTGCTTGCAAATTTATTGAAAGAGGTTTTTATCTGTCTGGAAACGAATAATTCAGGTATGCTCCCAAAAATTTGTGTAGTATACGGCTTGTTCTGCGGGGGATTATTTATTTATAATGGAATCATATGGAGTTATTATGCAGCATTTTCTGCGAAAACAGAAGTCTTGCTTCAGAAGAAGATGTTTGATAAGATTCTGAATTTACCTCTTAAGCGGATAAACAGCCGTTTTAGCGGCGAATGGATTACAAGACTAAATAGTGATATACAGGCGGCTTTTATGATGATGAATGGTCCGATGAATACCCCGCATCTGGTAGTTGCCGTAATAAATACGATATTCTCTTCTTTTTTGATGCTGAAAAGCAGCCCGCTCTTTTTGGGAATAACATGGATGTTTATTGCTTTGCAATTATTTGCAAACTATAACACAGTGATTAAGGCCGTTCCTAAATTAAAAGAAGAATCTCAAAATGCCATATCGGAAAATACGTCTGCTATTAAGCCACTTATCACGGATGCAGATACTATCCTGCTATATGACGCAGGAAAGCTGATGATGAAAAACTGTTATGATACTAGCAGAAAACTAATGAAGACAAATATGAAGATTCATATGCGAAATGCTTTAAGCGATGCGTGCATGCGCCTGTTTGGAATTGGGGGATACCTTATGATTCTGTTAATGGGATATGGATTTATTTCAAAAGGTGTAATGGCATTTTCGGATTTAATCTACTGTTTTCAGATTAGGGGTTCTGTCATGGCGGGGATGTTCATGCTCATTACTTGTATTAACAATCTGAAAACTAATTCTGTATGTGTGAAAAGAATTAATGATATATTTGAGGAATAGACGGATGAGCGGATACTCATTTGTCTGAAACGGAGGATGCTTATGAAGGATAATCTCATGCTGATTGGAGAAATTGCAGACTTTTTTGGAGTTTCCAGAAAGGCAATGCGTTTATATGAAAAGAAAGGCATAATTAAGCCGGTGAAAGTAGATGATGCAAATGGGTATCGTTACTACTCGGCAGATCAGGTATATCAGTTAAACGCATTGTTAGAGTTAAAAGCACTCGGATTTTCTCTTGATGAGATTAAGATGATTATGGATGGGAAAGCAACGAAAGCGCCATTGCTTGAAATGCTTGAAAAGAAGCGGCAGGCATGGCAGGAGGCAATGGATGCCGCGAAATACAAAGAAGAATGTCTGGATAATATTATTAACAATCTTCGGAGCTCCGGGGAAGCAGAAAAGATTGCCGAAATGACAGAAGACGAGAGGGCATGGCTGCTGGTAAAAATGGTATGTATTGAAGATGTCAGAGCCCAGAAGGATTTGAGTGAAGCGTTGTGGCTGTGATGCTATAATCATGGCAAAAAATGTTGCAACGTCTGCATATTTGTAGTAGACTATAAAGCGAATTTAGTGTTGTTTTTTTGTTAAGGAGTGGATATGTTGCAGTATAAGGATTGTGTGGGACAGGATATTTATGAACTGG
Source organism: Lachnospiraceae bacterium (assembly GCA_029062885.1). Lineage (GTDB taxonomy): Bacteria > Bacillota > Clostridia > Lachnospirales > Lachnospiraceae > UBA3282. Next base: position 5,256 of record JAIDPH010000187.1, on the reverse strand, counting down.
CTGGAAAATTATTTCCGATACACAGAAGCCTTACCGGAGAAGGCGTAAGGCAGACTCTTGAAGAAATAAACAGTTATCTTGGCAAGGACATGAAGTTTGATATTCATGAAGTGCCGTCGGGCGCACAAGCCTTCGACTGGACGGTTCCGAAAGAGTGGAAAATAAGAGAAGCCTACATTGAAGATGAGGTGGGAAATCATATCATTGACATAAAAGAGAATAATCTGTATGTTATGGGTTATTCTACGCCGGTTGATATGTGGGTATCACTGGAGGAATTAAAAGAGCATATATTCGTACAGGATGATCAACCGGATGCAATTCCTTATGTAACATCATATTATAAGGAACGTTACGGATTTTGCATGAGTAAGAATCAGTTGGATGCTCTTCCTGATGGAAAGTACCATATGTATATAGACAGTGAGCTGTTTGACGGCAGTCTCACATATGCGGATGCAATTTTTAAGGGTGAAACTGACGAGGAGATTTTACTGACAAGTTATATCTGCCACCCTTCGATGGCTAATAATGAGTGTTCAGGACCGGCGCTTTTGACAGCGCTTATGCAGTATGTGGGCTCATTGGAGCACAGGCGGTATACATACCGTTTTTTGCTTAATCCGGAGACGATAGGCTCTCTCGTCTATTTAAGTAAAAATTATAAACATTTACAGGAAAAACTTGTTGCGGGAATAGTTCTTTCGTGCGTTGGAGATGACAGGGATTATTCTATTATAGAGTCAAAATATGCAGATACGATTGCAGAAAAGGCGTTGAAGAATATTTTGAATTCCCGGGGAAAACATTCCGTATATTCCTTTTTGAAAAGAGGTTCGGATGAACGCCAATATAATGCTCCGGGAATAGACCTTCCGGTCGTAGGTTTTTGCAGGTCAAAATATGGGGAATATCCGGAGTACCATACTTCGTTAGACAATATGGGGCTGATATCTCCGTCGGGATTCCAGGGTTCATATGAAGTAATGACTCAGTGGATACAGGCGATGGAGTACAATAAAAAATATAAGGTTACCGTGTTAGGTGAGCCTCAGCTTGGCAAGAGAGGGTTGTATCCTACCATCAGCAGGAAAGATATGTATGGTAATATTTTGGCTATGCGTGACCTGATAGCATATGCGGATGGAAAAAATGATTTGGTGGATATAAGCAATATTATTCATGTTCCGGTTACAGAACTGATTCCGATTGTTGATAAACTTAAGAATGGTGGATTGTTAGAGGGCTGTTAAATGAATGAGATATGTTATAAAAAGCTGATAGAAGAAATAGGGATAGAAAAAGGTGATATCATTGATATTGCTTCGGATATGATGACTTTATTGACAAAGTGCCGTAAGGGCGGCAAAAAATTTGACCCAAATAAGTTGCTTGATGAATTCAAAATGGCAGTTGGCGAAGAGGGAACCGTGATGGTTAGGACATTTACATGGGATTTTTGCCATGGGGTGCCTTTTGATATCAGAAAAAGTCCAAGCAGAGTAGGCGCTTTTGGTAATCTGGCAATGAAAAGGGAAGATTTTCGCAGAACGAAGCATCCAATATACTCATGGATGGTATGCGGAAAATATACAGATGTTTTATGCAATATAGATTGTAAGTCTTCGTTTGGGGAAGGAACAATTTTTGACTTTTTATATAAAAATGATGCAAAGCAGATAACACTGGGTGATGCAATGAGTACTGCATGCACACAAGTGCATCATGCTGAGGCTGTTGCAAATGTTTTATATCGAAAAGAAAAAATATTTAGAGGCCAGTATATAGACGAAAAAGGGAATTCGTCCATTCGTGAATATAGTATGCATGTTCGTCCGTTGAATGCTGATGTTTCTAATGATGTGCTAAATGACGGAGGATTTTTAGACGCGCTCATAGAGAGAAATATTCTCCATGTCGGGGTATATGATGGTGTGATTAGCTACAATTCATATCAATTGCGTGGAGTAACAGATTTTGTTGTTGAGCATCTGGAAAATGAGGATGGAAGTCTGGTCGTCTCCATTAACGGAAGACCCGGATATAAATTGAATGATATTGATTTTAGCTCATTTAAGTATTGAGTACATACCGACTTAGGATAAGTAAGAACAGGAGGTTTTTTATGCTAAATTGCGTTACCGAATGGCTGGATGAAACAGCGAAGAAATTTCCGGACAAAATCGCTTTTTCAGATGAGAATAATTCATATACCTTTTCGGAGGTACGCAGAATGGCTATGTCCATTGCGCATAACATACGAAATACACTGGGCGGTGTAAAAAGACCTATTGCCGTGTATATGGATAAGTCCGCAGACATGGCGGTTGCATATATTGGGATTGCATATAGCGGAAATTTTTACAGTCCTATTGCCACTGATATGCCATCATCCCGTATTGCTAAAATATTTTCTACACTGAAGCCGGAAGCGGTTATCTGTGATGAAAAAAACGAAGAACTAAGTGAAATCAATAAGGTTGTAACGTTTGAGGGAATAAAACTGATATACCAAAATATTATCGGCGATGAATGTGACGAGAAAGAAATTTTGGATTACGAAGAACATATTGTAGACACTGACCTGCTATATGTACTTTTCACATCCGGTTCTACGGGAGAGCCTAAAGGAGTAGCAATCACACATCGTGGTGTGCTCGATTATATTGATTGGGTAGTTGAAACTTTTTCCATAGATGAAAATGATTCTTTTGGCAATCAATCTCCATTTTATTTTGATAATTCAATTTTGGACATTTATAGCCCATTAAAGACCGGCGCGACTCTTTTTATCATACCGAAAGAGCTTTTTTCACAACCGGTGAAGCTGCTGAAATATCTTTATGATAAAAGAATAACAACAATTTTCTGGGTGCCGTCAGCTATGATAATGGTATCTAAATTAAAAGCATTTCGTAATGTGGATGTCTCTTCAACACTGAAGAGAGTGTTATTTGCCGGAGAAGTAATGCCAAACAAGCAATTAAATGTATGGAGACAGTATCTCCCGGGAATGACTTATGCAAATTTATATGGTCCTACAGAAATTACAGATGTGTGCGCTTATTATATAGTGGATCGTGAATTTGCTGATGATGAACCGCTGCCAATTGGTATACCTACAAAGAATATGGATCTCATTGTTTTGAAAGATGATAATACAGAAGCAACCGGCACAGAGAATGGTGAGTTGTGCGTGCGAGGCACAGGCGTTTCTGTCGGATATTATAATAATCCTGCGAAAACGAAGGAAGTATTTGTACAAAATCCGCTCAATGACTCTTATCCCGAATATATTTATCGAACCGGAGATATTGTTCACTATAATGAACGTGGTGAGTTGATTTATGTATGTCGTAAGGATTTTCAGATTAAGCACATGGGCCATAGAATAGAATTGGGGGAAATTGAAACGGCAGTATCTTCAATTGACGGAGTGGACTCATGCTGTTGCTTATACGATGATAATCATAAAAAAATAGTTCTGTTTTTGGATAAAGAATTGGACAAGTCATATATTAGTGAATGCCTTTCACGGCTGATTCCCGAATATATGATTCCCGGTAAAGTTATTACACTTGAACAGTTGCCGCTTAATGCTAACGGAAAGATAGACCGCCTTAAATTAAGGGAGTTTCTTTGATAATTGATGGATACGGAACGAATATTTATTGAAAGGAAAAATGAAATGAGAGAAAGAATTATTGAAGTTATCAAGAGAGTAAATGAAGAAATTTTAAAATATGATGGTGATAATATTATAGGCGAGGGCATAGTTGATTCATTTGAGATTATTTCGCTAATAACAGAATTTGAAGAAGAATTTAATATTGAAATTGATGCGGAATATGTTGTTGCCGAAAGATTAAATAATGCTGAAGGAATAATAAAGACCATTGAAATGATCATGGGTGCGTAGCGTTATCAGTAATGAAAATTGGAATAGGAATATAGACACATAGCCGATGAACTTGTAAAAGAACATCGGCTATTATTTTTATTATATGAAATTTCATCGTAGCAATATTTTTTATATTGCAGAAAACATTACATTTCTCATTTTTCTTGTATACACAGTCGTACCTGAATCTGTCTTCTGCTGCATAATCAATAAAGTAAGATTATTGGAAGGATCATTCATCATATAGGTGCCAAGCCAGCCATCCCAACCATATTCGCCCATACCGGACATGGATACTGCCATTCCGGGATCCTTCATTATGCGCATGAGGTTTGCATAGGTATAACCCGGCAGATTCTCCCATTGGTTTATGTAGTCCTGAAGTGCGGGAGACAGGTGTGCGCCTGTCATAAATTCTACGGTTTTCTCGGAAAGAATAGTGTTTCCACGGTAAGTACCATTGTTCAATAGCATCTGGGTAAAGGCTGCGAAATCGTCTATAGTCGATACCAGTCCTGCACCGCCGGATTCAAAAGCAGGCGGAAGTTCCATGCGATTCTGTACACCCAGATGAGAAATATGAAATTCTTCCAGTCCGCTTTCGGTTTCGCGGTAAACCTTTGCCAGCCGTGTCTGCTTCTCTTCAGGTACATAGAATCCTGTATCTTTCATGCCGAGCGGTTTGAAAATTCTTTCTTCCAGAAATTCACCAAAACGCATACCGGAAACTATTTCCACGACTGCGCCGAGGACGTCTGCGGACATTCCGTACTGCCATTTTTCGCCGGGCTGGAAAGCCAATGGAATCTGCCCGAGTCTGTTCATTATTTCAATTGTAGTGAGGGGCTTGTCCGATGTCAGTCTTTCCTTCACTTCTTCCAGTAAAATTCCGGTTCTGGCTTCAGTGGCGTTGCCCTCTCCTCCGTAAGCAAGTCCGGAGGTCATATTCAGCAGATGTTGTATGGTAATGGGACGTACTGCCGGTATCAACATACCTTTTTGCATTATGTACTGGTTATTAAAACCCGGAAGATACATGGAAACAGGGTCCAGTAAATCTATTTTGCCCTCTTCCAAGAGTATCATGACAGCTGCAGATGTAATCGGCTTAGTCATGGAATAAAGTCTGAAAATAGTGTCTCTTGTTATGGGAAGCGCATTTGCAATATCGCGCATGCCGGATTCGTAATAACATTGTTCCTCTCCGCCTTGCAGAACCATGCAGCTTACGCCGGAAATAAAGCCCGTATCCGTCATTTCCTGAAGTAGTGTCTGTAGTCTGGATAATTTTTGCTTATTCATGAAAAATACCTCGATTTTCGTAAGTTTTGTAAAACTATAAATGTAAGTAATAT
>JAIDPH010000186.1 GCA_029062885.1 Lachnospiraceae bacterium | reverse complement strand
CAAATATCAATTATTTATCTACTTTTGTCTAATCTTTTCGTGTGCTTCAAAATGTTTTCTTCGCCTTTTTATTCACTATCATTTAATTATAGTCGGGCAGTTGCAGTATATCAAGCTTCTAAGGGCATAGACTCACTTTATCGCTACACATTGACAAACTCTTCCAGATTGTATAAAATTAAGTACAATCTTAAATAATTTATAAATAATGAAAACTTATATAGATTATAAATCAAAGTGAACACAATCATATATGATAGGGAAAAAAGATTATTATGGAACAGCTGACAAAAGAGGCTTATGCTAAAATCAATTTAGGATTGGATGTACTGCGCCGCAGAGAAGACGGTTACCATGAAGTAAAAATGGTAATGCAGACTGTAGGTATCAGTGATACTTTGACTTTTACCAAGAAATCAGAGCAGGGCATTACCTTAAAAATTGATAATGCAGAGCTTTCTGCCGGAGAAGATAATCTTATATGCCGCGCGGCTAAGCTGTTGTTTACCAGAGCTGGGATTACACAGGGTGTAGATATTTTTCTGCAAAAGAGGATTCCGATTGCTGCGGGAATGGCGGGTGGAAGTACGGATGCCGCGGCTGCGCTGTTGGGGCTGAATGAGCTGTTTGGGATTGGATATTCTGTAGAGCAGCTTCAGAATATAGGAGTTATGTTAGGAGCGGATATCCCGTACTGCATTATGGGAGGAACTGCTCTGGCAGAAGGAATAGGGGAGACTTTGACTAAGCTTCCTATGCCGCCGCAGTGTATACTGGTAATTGCGAAACCGGATATTAATGTGTCTACAAAGTTTGTATATGAGAATCTTCATGCGGATACCCTGTCATACCATCCGGATATTGACGGAATGGTGGCAGCAATCAAAGAGGGCAGCTTATCAGGGATTTCGGACAGGCTTGGTAATGTCCTTGAAACAGTCACAATACGAGAGCATCCGGTGATTGATACAATAAAGAGTCTGATGAAAAGAGAGGGAGCGGAAAATGCGCTGATGAGCGGAAGCGGACCTACTGTTTTCGGAATCTTTACTATGGAGGAAGACGCGCAAAAGGTAGCAGAACAGATTAAGGCGCAGAAACTTGCTAAACAGGTATTTGTAACCGAATTCATATAGGGGAGGAAAGTATATGGGGGCTAGATTTCAGCTTGATATGGATGAGTTTCTTCCTTTGAGGGATGTTGTGTTTAATACGCTCAGAAAAGCGATTCTGACCGGAGAACTGCAGCCGGGAGAACGCCTGATGGAGATTCATTTGGCAGACCAGCTTGGCGTCAGCAGGACGCCTATCAGAGAGGCTATACGGAAATTGGAGTTAGAGGGACTTGTCATAATGATTCCGCGGCGCGGCGCTGAGGTGGCCCAGATTACGGAAAAGGATTTAAAGGACGTACTTGAGGTCAGACGGTCATTGGATGCGCTCTGCGCAGAACTTGCATGCGATAGGATTACGGAGGAAGAGAAGATTCAGCTGAAAAGCGCCTGTGACGAATTTGAAAAGGCTACGGTTACAGGAGATGCGACGATTATGGCAGAGGCGGACGTTAAGCTGCATGATATAATTGTAGCCGCGACGGGAAATAAACGGCTGATTCAACTGGTAAACAACCTGTCGGAACAGATGTACAGGTATCGCTTTGAATATATTAAAGACGAAAATCAGCATAATCATCTGGTGGATGAACATAGAATGATTTATGAAGGTATAATCCGACACGACAAGGAGAAGGCGGCACAGGCTGCCAGAGCGCATATTGATAATCAGGAAAAATCCATAATCAAACAGATTCATATGGAGAAAGAAAAGTAAGCATAAATACAATTCTTTCGGGAAAACTCCTTATTAAAGACAGGCAATAGTCTGGCGGTAAGGAGAAAAATATGAATGAAGAATTGTTAAAAACCGATATAAAGCGCAGCTCCAAATGGAAAGAATATCTTAGGACGGCAGCCATGGGAATATTTACGGTGGCATCTGCTTTTGTATGGTGGTTCCTGCTTTATCCTGAGTTATGTTTTCCGGAGGATACCTATGATATAGTGTGCGAAGAGCAGGGAATGGAAGAAGACTGCTCCGAAGAAGAAATATTTAGTCAGCTCATGCTTTCAGATGAAGGCCAGCTTGTTATAAAAAGCAGAATATTGGAATGGTTGAAGAAGAAATGAAAAAGAATGAATCATTATGCAACGCACCGATTGGTGTTTTCGATTCAGGCGTTGGCGGTCTTACGGTGGCAAGAGAGATTATGCGCCAATTGCCAAATGAGAGAATTGTATATTTTGGAGACACGGCCAGAGTGCCTTACGGAAGTAAATCACCGGAGACTGTAACGCGGTTCTCAAGACAGATTGTGAGATTCTTACAGACGCAGGAGGTCAAAGCAATCGTAGTTGCCTGCAATACTGCAAGCGCATGTGCGCTGGAAGAACTGGAAAAAGAAGTGGAGCTTCCGATGATAGATGTGGTAAAACCGGGAGCGCATGCTGCAATTGAATCTACGCGTAACGGAAAAGTCGGTGTTATTGCAACGGAAGCAACAATCGGAAGCGGAATCTATAACAGATACATAAAAGAAAATGACAACAGTGTCAGTGTTGTCGGCAAGGCGTGCCCTCTTTTTGTACCGCTTGTGGAAGAAGGATTGTGGGAAGATCCGGTAACTGATGAAATAGCAAGAAGGTATTTGTCCGAGCTTATCGATATAGGTATTGATACCTTGGTACTTGGATGTACGCATTACCCACTGATTCGTTCTACAGTCGGCAGGATTATGGGAGATAAGGTTACATTGGTAAATCCGGCTTATGAGACGGCACATGAACTGAAAGAACTTTTACATAAAGAAGGGTTGGAGAGCGAGAAAAGACCCGGGCTTGGTACAGAGCTCTATCGTTTCTTTGTCAGTGATACGGCAGATAAGTTTTTAAGGTTTGCCAATACCATTATTCCGTATGGAATCCTTTCTGCTAAAGTCATAAATATTGAGGAATTTTAAAATGACGAAAGATGTAACGGTATATCTGCATAGCCGTCAGCATGGACAGGGCATATCGGATACGGAAGAAATTGTGACAACGGTGTCAGGAATGTATTATGAGAAGAATGGCAGACACTTTCTGATTTATGATGAAATGATGGAAGGTCTTGAAAAACCTGTAAAGAATAAAGTTAAGTTTGGTGGACATTTTATGGAGCTTACCAAGAGCGGACCGGTAAATGTGCGCATGGTTTTTGAGGAAGACAAGAAAAACCTGACAAACTATGTAATTCCGTATGGAAATATTGTTCTTGGAATTGATACGAAAAAAATCCACATCTCACAAGAATCCGACAGGATAGTGGTGGATGTGGAGTATGTACTGGATATGAACTATGAATATTACGCTGACTGTAAAATAGTCATGGATATTCGTTCAAAATAATTATTTTAATGGTGTTGCACCGGCTTTTTCCTGAGCTTTTTCAAGAGCCCGCTTGAAGAAGCCTTTTTTCTTTGTTTCTACAGGTGCCTGTTTGCCATGAAGTCCCTTTACATCTGTAATATATATGCCGCTGACAACAGCTTTTACTTCTTTTTTCACAGGAATGGAATCGAAAATCTTATCATCTGCGATTAAGGACATAACCTGCGGACCGACTTTTGCTTTTACAATAGGTAACTTGGAATTCCTTAGCATCTTAGGTGTCTGTGCAATAACTGCCTGCGGCAGCCCCGAATCTTTTATTTTCATACGTTTCTTATCTATAATAAGCATGGAAACAGTCTGTTTCATGGCCTCTATCTGAGCCTGCTGTGCCGACTGTTTCTTCTGTAAATTTCTGCCCAAAAAGTATAAAACTACGAGAGCAATAATCACGAAAATTAGTATGCCCAATATTACTTTTACCGGTGTACTCATACTGATACCTCCAATTTGCTGTTTAATCCATATTTTAGCATTGATTTTGATATTAGGCAAGGGAAAGAAGTGGGATTTTTGTAAAGAAACTCTTTTAAGTAGTCCGAATTTATGATATATTCTAATATAGTTTATAATAATAGCAGAAAGGCAAGGAGATTATGAAAAAGAAAATTGCAATATTGACAGCGGCAGTGCTGTTAGTGGGCATATTATCCGCGTGCGGGAAGGATAATGCTTATTTAAGTGGAATAGACGCATCCAAATATGTTACGCTCGGAGAATACAAAGGAATTGAGGTGACAGAGACACTTCCTGAGGTGACGGATGAAACTGTAGACTACTACATTGAGAATTATATTCTGGCGCCTAAATCGGTTACAACAGAAGTAACAGACAGAACGGTAGTAGAGGAAGGCGATACAGTCAATATCGATTATACCGGTTATAGGGATGGTACACCTTTTGAAAATGGCTCAGCGCAGGGAGACAGTCTGACAATCGGCTCCGGCAGATTCATTCCGGGATTTGAAGACGGACTGATTGGTGCAAGCGTTGGTGAAACTGTGACAATAGACCTTGCTTTCCCTGACGATTACAAACCTAATCCGGATTTGGCGGGCGTAGAGGTATCATTTGAAGTAACTGTTAACGGCATATCAATTGTAGATATACCCGAACTTACGGATGAGATAGTGCAGGAGACGGGTATAGGAGAATGCAGTACGCCGGATGAGCTCCGGGATTATCTGTATGAATCATTCTATAATAATGCAATGGAGTCGTACAATCAGACGCTCAGAAGTGATATCACGAATGCTATTATGGCGAATTGTATATTTAAAGACCCTCCGGAGAAGATGGTAGACCGTTACTACGATATGCTTATTGATGGAATGACACAGCAGGCTTTGTTATATGGCATGGATTTGGCAACTTTTATGTATAATAATTATTTTATGACTGAGTCGGTGTATACGGAGGCGTTCATGGAAAGCGCCACAACATCGGCACAACAGTATATAATGTTTCAGGCGATAGCGGATGCAGAAGGACTGAATATGTCGGATGAAGAACTCGAACAGGCAATGGAAGAAAATGCGGCTGAATTTGGATATGCGTCCGTAGAAGAATTTAAGGAGCAAGTTGAAAAAGAAACGTTCCGTGAGTATATGTTGGCCGACAAAGTGGTAGAATTTTTGGTTGAGAATGCAGTTATTACAAACGAATAAATTGAAAAATCAAAGATTTTTCAATTGCAAGTTTGTGCATGCGCCCAAACTCGCAGGTTGAGAAAGGAGATTAAGATGGAATTGACGGATGTAAAGGATTTATATCGCAATAGGGAAGCGTATATTGATAAGGAAGTAACAGTAGGAGGCTGGGTAAGGAGTATCAGGGATTCCAAAACATTTGGATTCATTGTGGTTAATGACGGTACTTTTTTTGAAACATTACAGATTGTATACAGTGACAAACTTGAAAATTTTGAAACGATATCAGGATTGAATGTAGGCTCTGCAATTGTTGCGAGAGGAAAAATTGTTGCAACGCCACAGGCAAAGCAGCCTTTTGAGATGCAGGCGGAAGAGATTATGGTTGAAGGTGAATCTACTTCTGACTATCCGTTGCAGAAAAAGCGTCATACTTTTGAATATTTGAGAACTATTTCCCACTTAAGGCCCAGAACAAATACCTTTCAGGCGGTCTTCCGTGTACGTTCCATGATTGCATATGCGATTCATACCTTTTTCCAGGAGAGAGGTTTTGTTTACGTACACACGCCGCTTATTACGAGCAGTGATTGCGAAGGTGCAGGAGAAATGTTTCAGGTTACAACGCTTAATTTGGAGGATATTCCCAAAACGGAAGACGGCAACGTAGATTATAGTCAGGATTTCTTTGGTAAACCGACGAGCCTGACAGTCAGCGGTCAATTAAATGTGGAGACATATGCATTTGCTTTTAAAAATGTGTATACCTTCGGACCGACATTCCGCGCAGAGAATTCCAATACTACAAGACACGCGGCTGAGTTCTGGATGATTGAGCCTGAAATTGCGTTTGCGGACCTTACGGACGATATGATTCTGGCGGAGTCCATGTTGAAACACATTATCAGATATGTGCTTGAGAATGCACCGGAAGAGATGAACTTCTTTAATCAGTTCGTGGACAAGGGGTTGATTGAAAGGCTGCAGCACGTATTGAATTCGGATTTTGGACATGTGACCTATACCGAGGCAATAAAGATTCTGGAAAAGCACAATGATGAATTTGAATATAAGGTATCATGGGGCTGTGATTTGCAGACAGAGCACGAGCGCTATCTGACTGAAAAAGAATTTAAGCGTCCCGTATTTGTAACAGACTATCCGAAGGAAATCAAAGCTTTTTATATGAAACTGAATGAGGACGGAAAGACAGTTGCCGCTATGGATTGTCTGGTTCCCGGTATCGGTGAAATAATCGGCGGCAGCCAGAGAGAAGATGATCTTAGGACTCTTGAGCAGAGAATGGACGAGCTGGGTCTTAACAAAGAAGATTATCAGTTCTATCTGGATCTGCGTAAGTACGGATCTGCAAGACATGCAGGATTCGGACTTGGTTTTGAAAGGTGCGTAATGTACCTGACCGGTATGGGAAATATCAGAGACGTAGTTCCATTCCCAAGAACGGTTAAGAATTGCGAACTGTAATAATGTGAAAAATAAATTTTTCACCCACAACAAGACATCAGAATGAAGGCACATATGAAAAACGGATTAAAAAGATTTGTCAGTATGATAATAGTTTTGCTTATGCTTGCTGTAGTGGTAGAATCGGCGGATGCTACCACTATTTCTGATATACAAAAAGATAAGGAAAAGAACGAAGAACTTTTAAAGGAAGTAAACGAACAGATTGCCGATTATAAAGGTGCACAGGCTGATATCGGGAGTGAAATTGAAGAGCTGGATGCAGAACTTGTGAGCCTGCTTACCGATATAAATCTTATTGAAGAAGAAATCAGCAATAAAGAGGAAGAGATTGCGCAAACACAGGCGGATTATGATACGGCTGTGGAAACAAAGGATGCGCAGTATGAGTCAATGAAGATTAGAATAAAGTTTATGTATGAGCAGGGTGATGTTACTTATCTGCAACTACTTTTGGAATCTTCGGATATAGGCGACGCACTAAATAAGGCAGAATATATTGAAAAGCTTTACGAATATGATAGTAAGCTTTTGGATGAATATCAGGTGACGGTCGAAACGGTAGCTGCGCTTCAGGAACAGCTGGAAGATGAAAAGTCTGAACTCCAGACTTCTAAATATGAACTGGAAGAAGCGCAGACTTATGCGCAGGAGCTGCTCGCTCAGAAACAGGAAGAATATGATAATTATGATGTAATTCTGGCGCAAGCGAAGCAGGAAGCGGCGGCTTATACGACCAAAATCAAGCAGGAAACCGCGCAGATAAAGAAGCTAGAGGAAGAAGCAAGAAGAAAGGCCGAAGAGGAAGAAGCAAGGAGAAAGGCTGAAGAGGAAGCCCGCAGAAAATCGGAAGAAACGCCGAAAAAGCCGACGACAACGACGCCGGTGGTTGCTTCTTATGGCAGCGCTTCAGGGCGGCAGATTGCAGAATATGCCTGCCAGTTTGTTGGAAACCCTTATGTTGCAGGCGGAACCAGCCTGACGAACGGCGCGGATTGTTCGGGCTTCGTACAGTCGGTATATAAGGAATACGGATATTCTTTGCCGAGGACTTCCTATTCTCAGTCGCAGGTTGGAAGGAGCGTTCCGTATTCCGAAGCTGAACCGGGCGATATAATTTATTATGGCGGTCATGTTGCTATTTATATAGGAAACGGACAGATTGTACATGCTGCTACCGCGCGCACGGGAATAGTGACGCAGTCGGCTACGTATAGAAGCATTATTACGGTCAGGAGGATTGTGTCGTAAATTATAGCAGACAGAAACCTAACCTTTTGAAATAAAATGCTTCATAGGTCCATTTAACTGAAATATCTCTTTTTTAATAAATTCAGGATATATGGTAACATTTTGAATTTCATCAATAGGCATCCATCCAATAAGCACATTACAATTATCTTTCTGGGGAATGAACTCTTCATCTGGAATTTCAAAATTTTCACATAGCTCAATCAAATAATAAAAAGCGATATTATGTGTTTGTTTTCCGTTCCATTCCCAGAAACATTCTTCACTCCATAACAGACGATTGCACGTTATTTCTACGCCTATTTCCTCGGATATTTCCCGGATTAGTCCGGCTTCTAGAGTTTCTCCTATTTTTACATGTCCACCGGGCAATGCATACTCATTTCCGGTTTTATCTCTTTGTACGAGAAGTTTGTTGTTTTTTATCAGAACGGCAGCGGTTCTTAAATCACAGATGTATTTGTCTGATTCAAATCAGTCTATTAAAAACATCTCAGAGCCAAAGAGACAAGAGTCAATATA